>CAISZN010000392.1 GCA_903889985.1 uncultured Hyphomicrobiales bacterium
TCCAACCGCTCATTACCTGTTACCTTACCGACGATACTGATCCCGATGACGTAGAGCGCGGATTCCAAGAAGGAATCTTCACGGCAGTAAAACTTTATCCAGCGAACGCGACGACGAATTCTGCCGCTGGCGTGACCGATTATCGCCGTATCGAACCGGTGCTCGCCCGGATGGAAAAGATCGGGATGACGTTCCTCATCCATGGCGAGGATGTGGATCCTGCAGTCGACATCTTCGACCGCGAGGCAGTCTTCATCGAACGCAAGCTCATTCCGATGGCGCGCCAGTTCCCTGGCCTTAAGATTGTTCTCGAACACCTATCATCGAAAATCGGTGTCGACTACATTCGCTCTGCCTCGCCTCAGGTCGCAGCAAGCATTACGCCCTATCATCTGCAGCTGAACCGCACCGACTGGCTCGGGTGGGGCAATCGCCCCTATATGTACTGCATGCCAGTCATCAAGACCGAGCAGGATCGACTGGCCCTGCGCGATGCGGCAACTTCCGGTGAAGCCTGCTTTTTTCTTGGTACCGACTCTGCGCCACATTCCGTTGCCAAGAAACTGGCAGTCGTCGGGGCGGCTGGCCTGTTCAACTCACCAGTGGCGATTGAAACCTATGCGCAGGTCTTCGAGGAAGAAGGCAAACTGCACAACCTCGAAGCCTTCGCCTCCGTGAATGGCCCGCGCCATTACGGCTTGCCACTCAACAGTGAGACGATCACGCTCAAGAAGGTAGACTGGGTCGCTCCCGAGTTTGTCCCCGTAGAAGGACCCGAAGAGCGGGTGCTCGTCTATCGTGGTGGCGAGACGATTCCATGGCAAGTCGTTCACTCGAGCGGGAGTAACCATGGCTGACGTTCCGCCGAACAAACTTTCGGCGGTCGCCGCCGCACGCGAGATTGCTGCAGGTCGCCTGACTTGCGAAGCCCTCGCGCGCGCATGCCTTGATCGCATCGAAGCCCGTGAAGCCGATGTGGCTGCCTTTAGCGCGCTCGATGCCGATTCTGTTATTGCCAAGGCTCGCCACCTCGACCGACAGTCCTCACGCGGGCGCCTGCACGGACTTCCCATCGGCATCAAGGATGTGCTCGACACTGCAGACCTGCCGACACAGATGGGATCCTCAATCTACAGGGGAAACCAATCTCGTGCAGACAGCGCTATCGTCGCAATGTCCCGAGCAGCGGGTGGACTGATTTTCGGCAAGACAGTGACCTGCGAGTTCGCGGGAATGGCGCCGCGAGGGACGCGCAACCCACATGATCTGGCACGCACACCCGGCGGCTCTTCCAGCGGTTCGGCGGCGGCCGTTGCCGACTTTATGTTGCCGCTTGCTTTCGGCACGCAGACCGGTGGCTCGATCCTGCGACCGGCCTCATTCTGCGGGATCATCGGCTACAAACCGACCTACGGCACTTTCAGCAGGCAGGGGTTGAAGTTCGCAGCCGAATCTCTCGATACCATCGGGCTATTCGCACGCGATGTTGAAGACATTGCACTGTTTGCAGATGCGCTCCTGGGGCATAGCAGCCTGCCTGCAACCAAACTTGCAAAACCGCGCATCGGCCTTTGCCGGACCTATCTCTGGGACACAAAAGCCGAATCAGAAACGCGCATGGCTGTCGAAGAGGCAGCCAGGCGCGCCGAGGCCGCTGGGGCCCTTGTCAGCGTGTTCGATCTGCCACCTGGATTCGAAGACCTGAGTATTGCTCGGGAAGTGATCAATGACGTCGAACGCTCGCGCTCGCTCGCCTGGGAATGGATGGAACATCGTGCCGACATTTCTCCGCAACTGACGCGCTCGGTCGCGGCCGGCCTGAAGACCCCTGAAGAGACCTATATCCGCCACCTGCGCCGTGCCGAGGAGCTCCGCGCGCACTTTGGCCATGCGACCGCATCCTTTGATGGATTGATTGCTCCTGCGGTCAACGGTGAAGCCCCACGTGGTTTGGACTATGCCGGCGACCCTGCGCTACAGGCGCTCTGGACTCTATTACATGTTCCAACCCTCGCGCTGCCTGCGGCCCGCGGACCGAACGGCATGCCGGTCGCCATTCAGGTCGTCGGTCGACGCGACGAAGACCGCAAGATGCTTGCGCTCGCCCTCTGGCTGCGCGACGAGGCCGGTATCCAGCTGCCGGCAGTAATGAAACTGTCCTCAAATCAGCGCACGGCGCCGCAAGCTTCGATGGAGCGAGGCGGTGTCTGATTGGCGAAACGTCATCTTCGTTGATGGTGGCACGGCATCTCTCAGCACGACTCAAGCGCGAGCAGTGGTTAGAGGCCAGAAGACCCATAAAAACGAATTACAGTTCAAGTTTCGGGGCAACTTTTACTCGGATGCCTTGAACGACAGGGCCGGCATCCTCGGACTGCATGCCAAGATCGCGAAAAAGCTAGGCATTGAAATCCGCTACGGCGCGCACGTTTTCTCCTCCATAAACGGCGGCGATACGGTGCTGCGCGTGCGGATAAAGATGAACGGCAATATATTTGACTGCAAGACAGGTCACAGTGCCACAGCACAGGCCTGAACAAGGAAATAGCAGGATGGTCAATACGCTGCTGACGTCAATCGATGCAGCCCTCGCGCGCAGCTATTACGCGAGCGGGCACTGGCGGAACGAGACGATCTATGATCTCGTTCAAGCCGCAGCCGATCGCCATCCCCAGAAGATCGCCGTCCTGGATCAACACCGTGGGATCACCTACGCGCAGATCATCGAAGCGGCCGATCGGCTGGCAACCGATCTCGCCGCGCAGAAGCTCAGACAGGGTGCACGTGTTGCTGTCTGGCTGCCGAGCCGGCCAGAAATTATCGTGGCGCTGCTGGCGTGCTCGCGCAATGGCTACGTATGCTGCCCCTCCCTGCACCGCGACCACACGGTCATGGAAATCAAGGATCTGCTGGTCAGGCAGTCCGCAAGCGTCCTGATCTATGAGCAAAATTACGGGGCGAATGCAGATCGCGTAAACATGCTGGAGCAAGCGAGGAGCGTCGAAAGCCTGCGCAAAGTCTATACACTGTCCGCAGGTGCTGTTGCCGATGCTTTGTTCCCGGACGTCGGCACGAAAACAATGAAGGCTCCGACCTTCGGAGATCCCGACAGCATCGTCTATCTAGCCTTCACCTCCGGAACCACCGGTGTGCCGAAAGGAGTCATGCACAGCGACAATACGCTGCTCGCAAATGCCCGTGCGATTTCCGAAGACTGGAGGCTGCTAGGGGACGCCGTCGTCTATTCGATGAGTCCGCTGAGCCACAACCTTGGCTTCGGCGCTTCAATTATGACACTCATCAGGGGTGGAACCTTCGTTCTACACGACTTGCCGCGCGGCGCGAGCCTCGCAGACAGATTGGTCGAAACCGATACCACGTTCATTTTCGGTGTGCCAACGCATGCGATCGATCTGCTAACCGAGTTACGCACGAGGAACATCACGAAGCTCGGCGCCGTGCGCGGCATGCGTGTATCGGGCGCTTCGGTGCCGCCAAGCGTCGCAGAGGGGCTCCTTGCTCAGGGCATTGTGCCGCAGAGCGGTTTCGGTATGACCGAAGCTGGATCGCACAACTACACCCTACCTGACGACGATGCAGAGACAATTTGCAATACATCCGGTCGAGCGTGCTCGGGGTATGAAGTAAAGATTTTCGACGAGAGCGAACCCGAACGGGAAGTCAGCGCCGGCACGCCCGGTCTCATCGCGGGACGAGGTGCAAGCCTGATGCTGGGATATTTCAACGACCAGGCAGCAACCGAAGAGTCCTTCAATGCCAGTGGCTGGTTTCTGACCGGTGACCTCGGCTGGGTCGACCAGCACGGATGCCTGCGTGTCACCGGCCGCAAGAAGGATATCATCGTGCGTGGCGGGCATAAAATCTATCCCGCACGCATCGAAGCTTTGATGATGCAACATCTGGGGATTGAGCGAGTTGCTGCCATCCCGGTACCAGACGATCGCCTAGGGGAGAAACTCTGCATCACCTACGTCACGCGACACGACAGCCAGGTCGGCTTCGATGATATCTTGCGGCACCTCGATCGGCTCGGCCTCTCAAAATTCGAGATGCCGGAATATCTCGCTCAATTAAAAACTATGCCATCAACACCGAGCGGCAAGATCCTGAAGCGAGAAATCATTGCAGCCGTCGATGGTGGCAGAATCGTCCCCGAGCCAGTGCGCTACGATCCTTCGAAACATGCCTCCGGACATGATGCAGGGAAGGAAGCCTGAAACATGAAGGCAGTCGTTGTCACGAAATATGGTCCCTACAATGAGGCGACGGTCTCGGATATTCCGATTCCGTCTGCCGCTGCCGGAGAAGTGGTCATCAAGGTCGACGCAGCGCCTGTGAACTTTGTCGATCTCATCGTCATCTCTGGGAAATATCAGTTTCTGCCGAAGCTTCCTTTCACACCTGGCAAGGGGCCTTCAGGCGTCGTGCATGCCGTCGGCGCCGGCGTGGCTGAACTTGTCGTCGGCGACCGCGTGCTCGCCATGGCGGAGATGGGCGGCTACGCGGATTACTGCGCGGTTTCAGCCAGCCAGTGCTACAAACTTCCCAATGCGCTAAGCCTGCGACAGGCTGCAGCCATGTCACTAACCTTCGATACCTCATGGTTCGCACTACGCGAACGCGCGCGCATCCAGCCTGGCGATACGGTTCTTGTCTTGGGCGCCACGGGCGGCGTTGGTGGTGCGAGTGTTCAACTGGCAAAGGCAATGGGCGCGCGCGTTCTTGCCGGGGTATCCAATGTCGAAAAAGCTCAATATTTGAAGGCTTTTGGCGCGGACGCCATCGTCGATCTGTCGCGGCCCAATCTTCGCGACTCCCTTCGGGCACAGGTTCATGAGCATACCGAGGGACGCGGGGTCGATATTGTTCTCGATCCGCTTGGAGGCGATTTCTTCGACGCCGCCCTGCGCGCTCTGGCCTGGTGCGGGCGACTGGTCGTCATTGGCTTCGCCGCGGGGCGCATTCCGTCCGTCAAGGCAAACTACCTTCTCGTCAAAAACATTGAAGTCACAGGACTGCAGGTCAGCGACTATCGCAAGCGCCGCCCACACCAGGTGCGTGAATGCTACCGCGAGATCTTCAGTTTGCTTGAGCGAGGTGAGATTGCTCCAATCCCCGTGACCGAGCTACCCCTGACAGAATTCCGCGAAGCTTTGCACCGGATTGAAACCCGCAATGCTCAGGGTCGTGTCGTCCTACTTCCATCACATTCAATGGAGCTGGCATGAGCTTCCGATACGATGATATCGGGAATCGCTTGAAGGCATTCCGCCTGGCCTCCGGCCTCAGCGCAGACGAGATTGCGCGGCAGATCGGAATCTCGCGCACGGCCTTATATCGGTGCGAGAAAGGCGAACTGACCAAGATAGAGACCCTCGACAAGCTCTCCGAATTGCTTGGCGTCTCGATCCCCTCCCTGCTGGGCGTCGGAATCGAGTTTATCTCATCAGCCGTCGCCTATTTCGAACGTCTTCGCCAGATTGAGGAGGAAGCCCAGCACATCGTGGTGCTGGCGGGTCCACTCTCCTACCTTCTGGCATCCGACGGGTTCGATCAGGTCGTCGAACAGATCCTTGTAGAAAGCATCCCGAAGGACCTGCGGGATCGCGCGCGCGCACTTGCCGATGTAGAGACCATTCTTTCCATTCTAAAGCAACGCAAGACGCACTATCGCCAACGTCGTCCCTCTGTCGTTAACCTGATCTCGGGACTGGAGATCGAGCGCTTGCTGAGAAATGGTTTCATCGGCCGCGCGCTCCTGCCACACTCTGAACAGGAGAAGCGGTTGCAACTTGCACGCGCGGAAGTTCTTCACTTTGCAGACCTGCTTGCGCAGCAGCCGATCGGTGTGCAGATTGGTGTCGTGCGAGATGCGCTTCCGCAGACGGGTTTCCAGATTTTCCGGACCGCAGAACGCCGCCTGCTGACCCTCAGTCCATTCCGCCTTGGAGAGAATCCAAACGTCCGCGTTGGCGTGGCCATGATTACATCCGCCGATGAGGCACTTATGCTGCATGATCGGGCAATCAACGAAATGTGGGATAGTGCGTTGAAGGGTCAGGAAGCCTGCGCCTATCTGCACGATCTCGTCGCGGCCACAGACCGCACCAATCGACTCAGAATAGCAAAATAGGACCGGTCGCCGAAACGGTCGAATAGGAAGGGCAACACATGTCAAAACTCAAGCTGACCCTCGCCTGTGGTGATTATGAGATTATCAAGCCCCTGAAGGAGGGCACTGTCGAAGCCGACGGCATCGAACTCAACATCCTGACGGCCATGGACTCCACGACCAGGCACTGGCGCTTCTTGCGTAACGAGGCTTTCGATGTCGGTGAAGTTTCCTGCTCATCCTATATTGCATCGAAAGACAAAGGATTTGCATTCGATGCCATTCCAGTCTTCCTGCACCGCCGATTTCGGCATGGGTTCGTCTTCATCAACAGCTCAAAGGGGATCACCAAGCCAACCGACCTGATCGGTAAGAAGGTCGGTCTCAAGCAATATCAGTCGACTGCAATCCTCTGGCTGCGCGGCCTGCTCGACCATGAATATGGTGTGCCTTTCAAATCAATCGACTGGTACACAGAGCTCGCAGAAGCCGTTGAGTTCACTCCACCTCCTGGGCTTCGCCTGCAGAGAATCCCCGACGACAAGTCGATCGAGACAATGCTGGCGGAAGGCGAGATCGACGCCCTGATCCATCCGGATCTGATCCAGCCTCTGATCGACAAGGATCCACGCGTCGGACGGCTATTCCCCAACTACAAGCAGGAAGAGATCGACTTTTTCAAGCGAACCAGCGTCTTCCCGATCATGCACGTGATGGGGCTCAAGAAGGAAATCAACGAGAAATATCCCTGGGCTGCGATGAATCTGCAGATCGCCTTCGAAAAGTCGAAGGCGCTGGCTATGCGGCGGATGGAGAATCCCCGAATTGTCCCACTCGCCTGGTATCGCGAATCCTGGGAGGAGCAGGAGGAGATCCTCGGGACGGATCCTTGGGAATACGGCCCGACGCCGAACAACCTCAAGCAAATCGATATGCTGACGACCTTTTCCCATGAACAAGGCCTAACGTCACGCAAACTATCCTGGGAAGATTTGTTCCTGCCGGTTTCCCAAGGCCATAAGCGTGGCCATGTGTTCCGGATCTGAAATCCTTGCTCATAGAGCCTTGCCCCATGGCGAGTGGAGAGAGATTCCATGAAGTTGCCTGATTTCAATTATGCCAGACCATCGAGTCTTGAAGAGGCCTATGCGTTGCTGCGCGCACCCAACGCGAGGGCGATTGCTGGAGGCCAGAGCCTCTTGCCAATCATGGCGTTCCGCTTGGCCGCACCTGAAACCCTGGTGGATATTGGCCGCCTGCCAGA
>CAISZN010000393.1 GCA_903889985.1 uncultured Hyphomicrobiales bacterium
CCATGTCCCGCATCCCCGACTTTTCCACGCTGGCCTATGAGCGCGCTTCTGCGCCTGTGCCTGCGCCGTCGGGTGAGACCTGGGCGACGCCCGAAGGCATTCCGGTCAAGTCGATCTATGGGCCGCAGGATGTGGCCGGGCTCGACTTCATCGACAGCTTCCCCGGCATCGCGCCCTATGTGCGCGGCCCCTATCCGACCATGTATGTGAACCAGCCCTGGACCGTGCGCCAGTATGCGGGTTTCTCGACGGCGGAGGATTCCAACGCCTTCTATCGCCGCAATCTTGCGGCGGGGCAGAAGGGCCTGTCCGTTGCCTTCGATCTTGCCACCCATCGCGGCTATGATTCCGATCATCCGCGCGTGGCGGGCGATGTCGGCATGGCGGGGGTTGCCATCGACTCCATCTATGACATGCGCACACTCTTTTCCGGCATTCCGCTGGGCGAGATGAGCGTCTCCATGACCATGAATGGCGCCGTGCTGCCGATCCTCGCGCTTTATATCGTTGCGGGCGAGGAACAGGGCGTACCGCAGGAAAAGCTCTCCGGCACGATCCAGAACGACATCCTCAAGGAATTCATGGTGCGCAACACCTACATCTATCCGCCCAAGGATTCGATGCGCATCATCTCCGACATCTTCGCCTATACATCGACGCATATGCCGAAGTTCAATTCGATCTCGATCTCCGGCTATCACATGCAGGAGGCTGGCGCGACGCAGGATCTCGAACTCGCCTATACGCTGGCGGATGGTGTCGAATATCTGCGCGCTGGAATTGCAACAGGTCTCGACGTCGACACCTTCGCGCCGCGCCTGTCCTTCTTCTGGGCGATCGGCATGAATTATTTCATGGAGATTGCAAAGCTGCGCGCAGCCCGCCTCCTGTGGGCGCGGCTCGTGAAGCAGTTCGAGCCCAAGAGCGAGAAGAGCCTGCCGCTGCGCACCCATTGCCAGACCTCAGGCTGGTCACTCACCGCGCAGGATGTCTTCAACAATGTGACGCGCACCTGCATCGAGGCCATGGCGGCGACGCAGGGACATACGCAGTCCTTGCACACCAATGCGCTCGACGAGGCGCTGGCCCTGCCTACCGACTTCTCGGCGCGCATCGCGCGCAACACACAGCTTTTCCTGCAGCAGGAGAGCGGCACGACGCGCGTCATCGATCCGTGGGGCGGCTCCTACTATGTAGATCGCCTGACGCAGGATCTTGCCGCCCGTGCCTGGGAGCATATTCAGGAAGTCGAGGCCCTGGGGGGCATGGCCAAGGCCATCGATGCGGGCATTCCCAAGCTGCGCATCGAGGAGGCCGCCGCCAAGACGCAGGCGCGCATCGACACGGGCCGTCAGGTCGTTGTGGGCGTCAACAAATACAAGCTCGAGAATGAGAAGCCGATCGACGTGCTGAAGGTCGACAATTCCTCCGTTCGCGCCCAGCAGATCGAGAAGCTCAAGCGCCTGCGCGCCGAGCGCAATGAGAGCGCGGTGATGGAGGCGCTCGACAATCTGGCCGCTGGCGCGCGCGGCAAGGGCAACCTGCTGGCCCTGTCGATTGAAGCCGCCCGCGCCAAGGCAACGGTCGGCGAGATCAGTGCTGCGCTTGAGCGTGTCTTCAACCGCCACAAGGCGGACATCCGTGGCGTCACCGGGGTCTATCGTGCCGAGGCAGGCAGCGAGTCCGAAAAGGTGGCGCGTGTCATCGGCATGACCCGCGCCTTCGCGGAAAACGAAGGGCGCAAGCCGAAGATCCTCGTCGCCAAGGTTGGCCAGGACGGGCACGACCGTGGCCAGAAGGTCATTGCGACCGCCTTTGCCGACCTTGGCTTCGATGTGGAGGTGGGGCCCCTGTTCGCGACGCCGGGTGAGGCTGCAGAGCAGGCGGCGCAGGGCGATGTGCATATCATCGGCATTTCATCCCTCGCGGCAGGGCACCTGTCGCTGGTGCCGGAGGTGCGCGCGGCACTCGATGCCATGGGCCGCGACGATGTGATGGTCGTGGTTGGCGGCGTCATCCCGCCGCAGG
>CAISZN010000394.1 GCA_903889985.1 uncultured Hyphomicrobiales bacterium
ATCCTCAACCAGCTCGCCGAGACCTATGAAGTGATCGTTCCCGATCTGCCGGGGTTCGGTCACACGCCCAATCCGGATTTTGTCGACGACATTTCAGACGTTGCCTATTTCATGCTCGACCTCATCGAGGGCCTCGGTCGCGGCAAACTGCGCATCATGGGTCATTCGCTTGGTGGCTGGGCGGCGCTTGAAATGGCTGTGCGTTCGCAGGAGCTCATCCATTCGCTGGCCCTCGTCGCGCCAGCGGGCATTCATGTGAAGGGTGTGCCCAAGGCCGACATCTACATGATCGACCCAGACCAGCAGGCCCGCCTCGCCTATGCGGATGAAGGCCTGGGGTCTGCGGCAGCCGAACGGGCGCTGGCTGGAAAATATCAGGCCGAAGCGATCCAGAACCGCATTGCCAGTGCAAGGCTTGGCTGGAATCCGCGTCTCTTCAATCCGCGTCTCGAGCGCTGGCTGCATCGAATCCATGTGCCCTCCCTGATCCTGTGGGGCGATACGGACCGCATCATTCCGCCAGCCTATGGGGAAGCCTTCGGCAAGCTGATCACCTCTGCCCGTTGCGTGACGATCCCGGGGGCTGGCCATCTCCCCCATGTCGAGAAACAGGAGACAGTCCTGCCGCTACTGCAGGATTTCCTGAAGGCTTGAGCCTCATCGCACTGGCGCCCGGCGGGCACCCTCGTTACAAATACCGCGACCAGCGGAAGGAAGGCACATGAGTCAACGTAAGCCATTCATTGTCGGGATCGGCGGAACCACTCGCACGGGTTCATCGTCGGAGCAGGCCCTGTCGATCGCCTTGAAATTTGCGCGTGAGGCCGGCGCCGAGACGGAACTCTTTGCCGGGCAGGAAATGCAGCTGCCCATGTATGACCCGGATCCCGGCACCATGACGCCGGCCGCCCAGCATCTGGTCGACAGCCTGCGTCGTGCGGACGGCGTGATCTTCGCCTCCCCCTGCTACCATGGCGGCGTGTCTGGCCTGATCAAGAATGCCATCGATTATATCGAGGAAATGCGTGCCGATGCGCGCGTCTATCTCGACGGTCGCTCGGTCGGCATCATCGGCTGCGGCTATGGCTATCAGGGCCCCGGCATGGTGCTTGGCCAGCTTCGCCAGATGACCCATGCGCTGCGCGGCTGGCCTGTTCCGCTCGGCGTGGCCATCAATTCGGCGGTTGTTAAATTCAAGGACGGAGAATGCTCCGAGCCTGCCATCGCCAAGCAGATCGAGATCATGACCCATCAGGTCGTGGATTTCGCCGAAGGGCGCATCGCCCGCGGGAAGTAAGGAAGAGGCGCGGAGCTCCCGGCTCCGCGCCATCGCCGCTTCAGAAGCCCTGCTGCTTTAGCGCCGCCTGGACGCTTGGCCGTGCCAGCATGCGCGTGTAATGCGCAGCGACATTCGGCGGCAGTTCAGTCTTCATCCGCTCGACACCCCACCAGCTGATGAAGAACAGGGTCGGGTCCGCGATGGAGAAATCTCCAACGACCCAGTCCTTGCCTGCCAGTGTTGCGTCGATGATCTTCAGTCCCTTGAGGAACATGTCCTTCCCGCGTGCCTTTACCGCAGGATGGTCGCTCTCGCTTGGGGCCATGTTTTCCGGCCGCCAGTAGCGGACAAAGGCCTGCATGTGCAGGCTCGCCACGCAATAGTCGATCAGTTCCAGCGCCCTCACGTGCTTCTCGATGTCTGTGGGAAGCAGGTTTGTCTGCGGATTGGTGAGCGCGAGCCATGTGGCGATCGCCTGATATTCCGTCAGGATGGAGCCATCGTCGCGCTGCAGCACCGGAACCTTCGATTTCTGGTTCACAGCCAGGAATTCGGCCTCGTATTGCGCGCGGCTGCGGAAGTCTACAGCCTCGAGTTCATAGGGCTTGCCGATTTCCTCGAGAATGATGTGAATGCCAAGTGCGCAGGTGCCAGGAGCGTAATAGAGCTTCATGGTTATCTCTCCTGAGTTCCGTTGAGGCTAGCGCTTCTTGAAGAACTCGTCGAACAGCTTCTGCGCAGCGCGCGCGGTTTCGCCAGTCATCTGGATGGGAATAATCTTTCTCGACCGCAAGCGCGTCAGCGCATCCCTGGGCGCCGGCTCCACGTCATCGCGCGTTGGCAGTCGCCCTGTCGAAGCGGTGAATTGCTGGGCTTCCCGGCTGACAAGGAAATTGGCAGCAAGAAGCGCTGCGTTGGGATGAGGTGCCTGCGCGCTGATGCCAACCTGCGACACGAACATGGAGACGGGCTCAAGTGGAACAAAATCTGTCGGGGCGCCGCTCACCTGCATGTTGCTGGTCAGCATGGTGTAGTTCGAGAGCGCAATCGGATATTCGCCCGCTGACACCGCCCGAGCAATTGCAAGATGCCCATCGAGCACGACAGGATTGAGAGTCCTGATCAGGTCCTGCACGAGCTTGCGGCCGCGTTCGTCCCCATAGAAGGCGAGCAGGCCCATCAGCCATTCCCGATCGCCGCCATCAATGACAACGCGACCTGCCCATTGGGGCTTTGTCAGGAAGTCATCATAGGATGTTGGCAGGTCCGACTTGGCAACGAGCTTGGTGTTGTATTGAGGTGCATTATAGGCCGCATAGACGCCGTACCAGCGCTTCTGCGGATCGCGGGCTTCCGGATAGAGTGTCGACGCGAGCGGAATGTCATAGGTCCTGAGAAGATGGAGCGGAAGGTGGCCCACGGCACTTGATTGCAGGATGTCCCAAGACGGCTGGCCGGCACGGGTCTCGGTCGTGATACGCGACAGCAGTGCGCCTTCTGCCCCACGGATGTAGTTGATCTTCACGCCCGTCACGTCCTGGAACATCTTCCAGAGCGGCAGCGCCTCCTGCTCGTTGGTGGCGGAATAGACCGTGAGGGAGCCCTCGGCCCGGGCGAGCGGCACGAGGTCATCGATCACCCATGTGGGCTTTGCGTTGTCTTGAGCAAGTGCTGGCAGAGCTGCAAAGCAAGAGCTCAATACGCCGATGGCCAGGCTGCGATAGAGGCGCCGCATCGTCCCTCCCAAATTTATGCGCGGCCGGCCATCGAGGGCCGGCCTGCGTTTTCGTCATCGGCTTCAGCGAGCCTTGGCCTTCTCGGCTTCGATCTGCGCTTCGGTGCGGAAAGTCATCATGGCAACCTTGCGCGTCCGATAGTAGGGAACCACGACCGACATGCCCTCGGGCCTTTCAAGGATGGACATGTAGCGCGATTCTGTCCCGCGGGTCGGAAGGTCGAATACTGTCCACTTGTTGGCGGTGGTGTCGTATTTGCCGATGGCGTCAGTGCTCCAGAAGTTTGTCCAGACATTGTGCTGGCTATCGACAGAGACCGCATAGGGCTGGAAGGCAGCCGGATCAGGCGTGGGAATATATGTGTATTCGCCAGTCTTGATGTTGATCTTCGCATAGTTGCCGCCGAAGCCATCGCCCACATAGACGAAGTCGGCGTTCTTGTCGGCGCCCATGCGCCGTGCACCCTGCGCCCAGGGCAGCGGCGTGTTGAAATCCGGGGGTGTGAAGGTGGCGTAAAAGGCCTTATCCGCATCCGTGACCATGGCATATTGCTTTGGGTCCGGTGAGAGCTTGATCTCGCGGACACCGCTCGTGCCGATATCTGCGCGGTTGACGAGATCCTGGTTCATGCCGAGCCACCAGCCATTGCCATCGCGATCACCCGCGAGGCCATAGACGGACACGATCCCCGTCGGAGTCTTGTAAGTGACCGACTTGAATTCCCGGAACTCTTCCTTCTCGGGATCGAACCGCAAGGCACCGTCAGGCGACGTCACCCAGATGAAGCCCTTGCCATCCACATCCAAGGTACCCGAAGTCGGAGACATGGGTTCGGCTGGGATATAGACCTTGAGTTCGCCAGTCTTCGGGTCGATGCGCCCAAGGCCCGGCCGGTTACCCTTGGCGGAGGTGGCGGGGCGCGTATTGAACCAGATGATGCCCTTCTGGTCGCGCGTCATGCCATGGGCCTGGGAGGCGAAACCGCCCGGTTCGTTTACCTTGAAGGCCTTGTACTCGCCGGTCTTGGCATCAATGCGGCCGACAGTGACCGTCTTGCTCGGGTCTGCATGTGTGAACCAGATGTTCCCATCCAGATCCTGCTGGGCATCATGCACACCGGCATGCCCCATTGTCTTTGAAGGCGTGCCCAGTGACCAGTCGCTGCCATCGACAGGATGGTATTTATAGGGCCATGGCTCGCTTGGATCGACGGGCACGTCATATTCACGGATCACGACGCGTGCAGCTTCACCTGATGGGCGCGGGCGGATCTTGTCGAAATTCATGGTCGTGGCACCGGGTCCACGCGCCTTGGTCAGATAGTCCGTCAGTTCCTTGAGATGCGTGTCGATCGTTCCGTTCTTGCGCTGGGCGTTATAGACCATCACCAGGCTGATGCGGCCCATATGCTTGAGGATCTTCTCCCAGCCGGCCGCATCGAATTTATGCTGCAGCGGGAAGCTCGCAGGATGGCAGCCTGTGCAGTTCTTGCTGACCAGATTCTTCATGCGCGCATCTTCGGCCGTGGCTTCCGGCAGGGCACTCAGCATCATGTCGCCGGAGAGCTGGAGACCGAGATCGCCGGTGAAGGCGGAAAGGGCAAAATCCTGCTTCCTGTTTGCGGTCAGCTCGACCTGAGCCTTGGCCGTTGCGAATTTGATCGCCTGCGCCCAGACGCGATATTTGCCGTCGGGCAGAGCCGGGAAGACATATTCACCCTTCTCGTCAGTGTAGACGGAGGTTGTGACCGTGCCGCCCTCAGGCTTTGCAGACACGAGGACTCCGCCAAGTGCTGCGCCATTTGACAAGACCTTGCCCGAAAGCAGGCTGTCCGCGCAGGCCATCGAGAGGCTTGAGCCGAGGGTCAGGCTGGCGAGGCCAAGGGCGAGCAGATGATGGCGCGTGGATATGTTCGTCATCGCAGATCCCCCTTTCACTTGGCTTCCGCTTCTGGAAGCGTCTTGATGAATTGCGCGATGGCACTGATCTGCGCATCGGTGAAGTTCACGCTGAAACTCGGCATGGTTTCCGTACCGGTCTTGATGAACATGGCGATATCGTCTGCGTTGCCGTTGAGCGTGGCCTTTGACAAAATGGGGGCAGGCGCCTTGTTTGCCAGATCGGGATGGGAGTGGCAGAGGCCGCAAGAGGTCATGTAGAGGCGCTGGCCAAGCAGTTGCGTCTCGTTGAGTGTCTGGGCCCATGCGGGACACGTGAAAGCACTGGCCATAGCGAGCGCAACAAGGGCGCCCCTGCTCGTCCGGTGCAGATTAGCAATCGGGTGCTTCATCTGTCGGTTTCCTCCTGATGTTGGCCGCAGGGTGACTCGGCCGGGGACTTGTTGCAAGTCTCTCAAACTCCGGGCGCTCATTATCGGTACTTCTGCAATCTGGAAGGCTGGGACAGGGCAGATTGTTGCTTTTCCGCGGCAGGTGGTGCCGTCGCCCTGGCAAAATCAACTGGCCACAATCGCTCGCCTTGGCTAAACCGATGCTGCGTAAGCGATTCGTGCGCAGCCTGATTTGCTCAGTTCTTCGTTCTTCATTGATTCAGCTGGCTCAACTGACCGGGGAAATCGGGATGAACGAGAACGCGCTGACGCAGCGTGAAGCCATGGTGCGGGATCAGATCGAAGCGCGTGGCCTCAAGGATCTGCGTGTCCTGGCTGTTATGCGGGACATTCCCCGCGAGCGCTTCATGACGGATGAAACCCGCGATCATGCCTACGAAGACCGGGCCCTGCCGACGCAGGACGGCCAGTCGGTTTCGCAGCCCTTCGTTGTGGCGCTGATGTGCGAAGCAGCAAGTCTTGAGCCCAAGGATCGCGTGCTCGAAATTGGCGCGGGCTCCGGCTATTCCTGCGCGATCCTCAGCCGGCTTGTGCATCGGGTCTGGACCCTGGAGCGCAGTCCGCGCCTCGCCCGTTTCGCCGGCTCGCGCATTGCCGAACTGGGTCTTGCGAATGTCACGGTCCTGCGATCCGACGGAACCGGTGGATGGCCTCCTGCAGCTCCCTACGATGCGATCCTCGTGACGGGATCGGGGCTGCGGATTCCCGAAACCCTTAAACAGCAGCTCGCCATCGGCGGCCGGCTTGTCATGCCGGTGGGAACACCCGAGGGGCCGCAGACGCTCATGCGACTGACCCGCACGGAGGCCTCGGCTTTCGCAGAGGAAGCCCTCACCCAGGTGACCGTCGAACCGCTCATTGGCGACTTTGGCGCGCAGGGGTGAGCGCAGCCTGAGCCGCTGGACCGGAGCCCCCCGGGTCCGCTACAACACGCGCAACTTTCGGGAGGCGCGCGTGAAAAAGACCCTCAGCATTGCTTTTGCTTCGAATCCCCGGACATGGCCCGTTTTCGACGGCAGGGTCCAGCCGGAGGGACTCGAGCTTCAGCCGAGCATCGTTGGCCCTTCGGAGCTGTTCTGGCGCCAGCTGAAATATGCCGACTTCGACGTGGCCGAAATGTCCATGTCATCTTTCATGATTGCCCTGACCAAGGGGGATGATCGCTTCGTCGGACTGCCGATCTTCACGACCCGGCGCTTCTTTCACTCGCATATTCTCGTGCGCAGGGGCGCAGGCATCAAGACACCTGCGGACCTCAAGGGTCGCCGCGTCGGAGTTACCGAATACCAGCAGACCGGGGCCCTCTGGTCCCGTGGCGCCCTGCTTCACGAGTTTGGCGTGCGAGACAGCGACATCGAATGGCACATGGAGCGCACGCCAGAGCTCAGCCACGGCGGAGCCACCGGGTTCAAGCCGCCGGCTGGGGTCACGGTCAACCAGATCCCGTCCGAGAAGAGCGTTGCAACGATGATGCTGTCAGGGGAGCTGGATGCCTGTGTTCATTATCGCGGCCATGCGACCATCGTGAACCGCAGCAATGTGGACCTGAAGAACCATCCAGACATCGCCACGCTCTTCCCCGATGTGCGCGAGGAAGGCATCCGCTACTGGCGCAAGACAGGCATTTTCCCGATCAATCACGGCATGGTCATTCGCCGGGAACTCGCCGAGAAGCATCCCTGGATCGCCATCAACCTGCTGCAGGCTTTCAATCAGGCGGCGAAAATTGCAGATGCAGAGCGTCTGGAGCATTGCGAGTATCACATCGACACTGGCCTGCTGCCGGCCGATGCCCGCAAGGCCCTGTCGACGGCGGTGCTCAAGCATGGCGTTGTCGCCAATCGTGCGACACTCGAAGCCATCGCGCTTTATACCCATGAGCAGGGCCTGACGGACCGTCGTCTGGCGCTCGACGAGGTCTTCGCGCCAAGCACCATGGAGATGTAATCCCCTTGGTTTGACAGTCATCCCTGTCACCGACAACATGCTGCGGCGGGCCGCCAAGAGCCCGGCGCA
>CAISZN010000395.1 GCA_903889985.1 uncultured Hyphomicrobiales bacterium
CGGCCGCTACCACCGCGACATCGGCGGCAGCCTGCCGTACAGTGGGGCAAGCAGCGGGATTGATGTCCCCAATGACCAGAGCACGGCAAAGCTTCAGACGTCGCAGCTGAAGACGCCCAACATGCCAGACACCGGCAAAGAGGCCGGATCTGCGATGAAGGGCATCGGGTCGATCCTCGACATGATCCCGGGCTTGCAGCCGATTGGCATGGGCCTGCAGGCTGCCGGCACTGTGTCCAGCGCCTTTGCGCGCGGTGGGGATGTGGGCAGTTACATCGACTCCGAGGACGGCTCCCTCCCGGGCGACGAAGATGAAGAGTTCATCCACAATCTACTCCAGCACGCCCTCCACAAGGATGGTGGCGACGGGGTAAATACGCAGGCCCCAAATGGCCCGCAGCCCATTGCCTCCCCAGCTCCAGTGGGGGTGACTGCCCCCCGAGGGGATGGTCTGGCCGCAGGGCTGAAGTCGGTGATCATGCACGGAGAAGGCACTGACAAGTACAGCAACCCGTATGATGTAGTGTACGGCGCCAACCCCCGTACAGGCCTGTCTCCCTACGCAAATCCGGGCAGCCCCCTCAGCTCAATGCCCATGGGGGATGTGCAAGACTTCCAGAGGCAATTGATTGGATCGACCCGCGGCAAGGTTCGTGGGCTTGCCCCCAACGAGGGGACTGGCGCGGTGGGGGCGTACCAATTTACGCGTGATACCTTGGCCAACATAGCCAAAAAACTGTACGGCGATGATTGGCGTTCAATGCAATTTAGCCCAAAAGTACAAGACGAATTGGCGGCAGAGTTGGCCAAAGAGCGCCACGGCAATCTTTCTGGGACGTGGGCGGCGTTCCGAGACACGGGCCCGGAGGGGGTTAAGCTTCGCGCGCAGGCCGGGTATGCTGCCGGCGGCCTTGTTGGCCGCAATGGCTACGCCGCAGGATTCCGTGTAGATGATGGGTACGATGGGGATGATGGCGCAGGCAGCGATCCCAGCAGCCCAGACGACGGCAGTGGTTATGTGCAGAGCCAAGGCCAAGAAACCTCTCCCGGAGGTATGTCTACGGATGACTTTCTTGCCACGCAAGTAGACCAAACGGGGAGGCCTTTGCAGGCGACTTTGGGCAAAAATGCCCAAACACTGCCACAGCAATCTCCGGGCGGCGAGTATGCCCAGAGTCTTTCTGGGGTGATTTCCCCATACCTTAACACAGAACAGGCCCCGCCTCCCCAAAAGCAAGACTTCATCAAGGGCCTTGGCCGTGGAGAGGCAAGCTCTTGGCTTCCCGTCCTTGCTGGAATCGCCGGATTGGCTGGCGGTGCCGGATATAAGGGCAGTCTCGGCGGAGCCCTTCAAGCCGGGATCGGTACAGCAATTAAGCAGCAAGAGTACGGCCTGCAGCAGCGGCAACTTGATACAGCCAGAGGGACTCTTGGCGTTAACCGCGCAAATCTGGCTCTGGCACCGTACAGGCTTGCTATCGAGCAGTTGGGCGTGGTCGCCCCCCTTATGCAAGGATTTGCGGGTCGCTTCAAGCCAGTTACGGAAATGGTCAATGGCCAGCCCGTAACGATGATGGTGGATAGCATGCCCAATCCCGGCCTTGGCGAAGACTCTCAGGGGCGCCTTACCATGGAGCAATATAATCGGGCCCTCAGTCAATACGCCGCGCGTATTTCTGCCATTTCGGGAGGCTCCACAAAATCCCTTACGGACATCTCTGGGTTTCCTACACCCGGCACTCCCGGAGCCACCCCGACACCCGGCACTTCCGGAGCCACCCCGACACCCCCCGGCAACGGGAGTCTTCTCGATGGGGCCCCGTCGCCGAGCGCGAACCCTCCGCGAGCAAGGAATGTCCATGCGGCCCCGAAAAATGTCCAGCAAACGCCCCCGCCACCTCGGGATAATCTTCCCCGTTGGCTGCATTCAGAGAATTACGACACTCCGTCGCCATCCTTGACGATGCCGCCAAAAACACCCGGGGTAAAGTACACTCCCGAAACCGACCCTGACCTTATGCGGCTCCGCATCAATAAGGGAGTGCCCCTCCCGGGAGACGTCGAGAATCTTGCAGCGTGGAACAGGCACCAGTTTGTCCCGCAAATACCCGGAGTTGGTGACGACCCAAAAATCAGGCAATGGATCTCGCAAGAGGAACAAAGGAAGCGTCAGGTTGATGAAGATGCCCAGTCTGCAAGTAATTTCTGGAAAAATTCAAGCAACGAAAACACCCAGCATAGTGTGTTTCTGGATTCGTCCAAGCGAGTACTTGACCAAACCAAGAATGTAGACCCGTCGCAATATGGAAACGGAGTATTCGCTCAACTTAGCCACACCCTCGCGCCATTTGGCATTACTTCCGGCACTACAGCCAAGGCTCTTAATGACTCAAGGTCTGCCTTTGACGTAGTCAGGGCTCAGGCCGCTGACCTGAAGAATCGGACTGGGGGCATTGTTGATGTGGGTGGGAAAATTCCGGCACCCCCGCCGGGTCTCTCCACGGCAGGAAACATGCACTACATGCTAGTCATGACGCGGGCGCTTGAGCGGTACGCCCACGACTATACCAGCGACTTTTCTAAAAACTACGACGGATCACAAAAGAGGGGCGCTCAATTCGGTCAGTTTAGAAATTTCACAACTGACTGGCAGGCTGACCACCCGATAGATAAGTACATTGCTACACAGATTCATGAAGATGGATTTGCAAAAAACATGACCATTCCAGAGAAAAAATATTGGGGCAGGTACTTGCCTGAACTTGACCCAAACAACCCTCCGCCCAAGAACCATAAGGGCCTCTACAAATTCAGGGATGGTTTTGCCTCATTCAGAAACGGGCAGGCGAAAGTCGGCCCTGACCCAGAATTCAATCCTTAGGGCGCTGGAGACAAGTTATGCCGGACAATAACCGCAAGAAGATCCAGTACCAGCCATACGTCCCGCCTGAGAGCGCCTATCTAAAGGCTCTTAGGGCTAAGGAGGATGCGCAGCGCAAGGCGGGCCCACAGCAAGACCCCCCGCCGTACGTCCCATTCGCCCCGATGAAGGAGTACGGGCGAACCGGGGAGGGTATTCCCGGAAGGATCGCGACAGGCGCCTACAATGTGGGCCCGGACCTGTACAATCTGGCCACGGGTGTTCCCAATCTTCCCTTTGTCGCCGCGCAAAGGCCGATAGAGACCCTAGGACAAGCGGCCTATGGCGCCGTCCAGCCTTGGGTCAGGCTCGCTACTGGACACTTGTTTGAGGACCTTGAAAAAGCGCCCGTGTCAACTGCAGTTAGCTATATCCCCGCCTTGGGTCTGGTATCAAAGGCGCTGAGGGCTGGCCACCTCGCAGCCGGTGCGGGGAAGGTGGGGGCCATCGGGGCCGCAGCAGCAGAGGTCGGAGAGGGTACTGGCGTAAATGCAGCCATCCGCTTGGCGAGGGGCAAGCCGATGGCCCGGCCCACCCCGCCCAATCCCTTCGCTGTGATCAATCCAAGCGGGTCGTTCACTGACGCGGCGGCGTCTGCTCTAGTCAAGGCCGGAATACCCCAATCGCGGTGGCCAGTCCTCTTGAAGGACCAAGGGTTTTTGGGCCATTTTCAGGGGCTGTCGAACCAGTCTGGGCCTAATTCCGCGGCGGCTAGGCAGGCTATCTTGCAAGCTGCTGGAGTACACCCTGCAAAAATCACGCGGTCCATGCTGACTCGCCAAAAGCCGCAGTCTGTGATCCCCAATGGCGTAAGCCTCACCAAAGACGCCCAGCAAGCGGCTTTGGCAGATGTGACAAAAATGACAACAAGAAGGGTCAAGACTGACGTTGCCGCCGCCCCACCCCCAACGCCAGCACCCTCCGTCACGATTATGGGAGACCAGTACGTGAAGGCGGCCGACGGATGGATTAACAAGAAGACAGGGAGTCCTATACCGCCGGCCTTTGTCCCGGCGGCGGAGGAAGATGCGGCGCGTCAGGTTGGGGCTTCCTCGAAGGCAGCCACGCCCGGCGTCGGACCCTCTGTCCAGCGCGAAAGAGCTTGGAAAACCCCCAGCAAGAATGCTGTGGCTCACGACGCATTTAATATTCTGAACGAAGACCCGGAACAATACGCGCCACACCCCGCAGATGTGGGAGGCTCTACTCGGGGTCAATCAGACAGTTCTCCAAAAACTGGGGGTATTTGGGGAGATAACGGAGCAATTGATAGCATGCTTACTGCTGGTCAATTTGCTGGAGCCGTTCCCGGACTTGGTCCATTGGGTGCGGCAGCATCGGGAGTAAACCGCCTAAGGTCAGCTATTGTGAATAGAGCCCCCCGAGGACCGAGCCCCAGAAACGCAATGGAGGCAGGTGAGGATATTTTGTCTCAAGAGGGGAACGGAGCAGCTGACGCAGCCGAGCCGCCCGGTACGGGACGATCTATCTATCCGTATCTATATGGGGCCCCCGCGCTATCTTCTGTGCTGCAGCCGCACAATCAGGGCGCCGATCAAGGGAGCGACGCTGCGCCAAATAACAGTGGGGTCCCCAGCAACATGAACGCGGGACAAGACATCCCACTCCACTATTCCGCGAAGCCCGCTTCTGCAAAGCCTGTTTCTTTGCAGGATTCCGGAGGAGTACTGCCTCAGCTTCTTGGTATTCCCTCGGCAAAAGCCGCAGAGGCGCCACAGCCGCAGCAAGCGCCTACCGTGGGCAGTTCATATTTCCCCGCCCCATCGCCTTCGGCAGGCGGCGATGGCGATACCCTGATGGCCGAAGTTACCTACGACCCGGCTGAGTGGAAAGATGGCCAATATATTGGCCCACGCGCCGACGGCGGCCGCGTGGCGTACAAAAAGGGCGGAAAAGTCAGCCCAAGCATCGAGCCGCTGGTGCAGGACTTGATGTCCCGCTATAAGCACGCGAAGAAGGCTGAGACGGCGACAACAAAGCCGCTGCTGCAGCACCACGACAAGGCAATCGTCAAGGCCCTGAACATCGCGAAGAAGGCCATTTGAGGTAGATCATGACAACCACTACACC
>CAISZN010000396.1 GCA_903889985.1 uncultured Hyphomicrobiales bacterium
CCAGCAAACCTGTCCTGGGAAGAGGCAGCGAGCTGCCCCACGCTCTACCAGACAGCCCATGATGCGCTCGTCAATGCGGAGTTCAATGCTGGTGAGTCGGTGCTCATCACCGCCGTGACATCGGGCGTTGGCATTGCCGCCATCCAGATTGCCAAACTGCTTGGCGCTTCGAAAGTGATCGGCACGTCACGTTCCGACGAGAAGCTGGCGCGCCTCAAGGTCGTGGGGCTCGACGTGGCAATCAACAGCGCGACGCAGGATGTGGCTGCCAAGGTGAAGGACGTCACTGGCGACAAGGGCGCGGACGTGATCCTCGACAACGTTGGCGCGGGAATGCTGGCCACTAATCTCAGCGCCGCTGCCATCAAGGGGCGCTTTGTTACCATCGGGCGGCTGGGCGGCAAGATCGAGGAGATCGATCTCGACGTGGTGGCCCTCAAGCGCATGAAGCTCGTGGGCGTTACCTTCCGCACGCGCAGCATCGAGGAAAAGGCCGCCCTGTCGCGCCGCTGCAGCGATGCGCTGATGGGCTTCCTCGCCGATGGGCGCCTGAAGCCGATCATTGACCGCGTTTTTCCCTTCGAAGAAGCCCTTGCGGCGCAGGATTACATGCGTTCGAACCAGCACCTTGGAAAGATCGTGCTGCGGGTCGGCAGTTGAACTGAAGGCCCGCGCTGGCGGCCAGGAAAGGAATGACGATGAAGCCTCAGGCCCTTGGATATCTCGGGATCAGTTCAAAAAGCCTCGATGACTGGGCTGCCTATGGCACCAATCTCGCGGGTATGCAGATTGCCGAGCGGACGGGCAGGTCCATGGCGCTGCGCATGGACGATCGCAAGCAGCGCCTCGTGATCGAGGAAGATGGCAGCGAGGGCATTGCCTATTTCGGCTGGGAGCTCGCCGATGCGGATGCGCTTGGCGCTTTCTGCGCAACACTGGATGCTGCTGGTACACGCATCGAGAAGGGCTCGCGCGCACTCGCTGACCAGCGCCGTGTGAAGGACCTTGTCGTCGTGCAGGATCCGATCGGCAACCGCCTCGAATTCTTCCATGGTGCCGAAGTGACCGACCGTCCCTTCGAGCCTGGCCGGGTTCATTCAGGCTTTCGCACCGGGGCGCTGGGTCTCGGCCATGTGGTGACCACGGCCGAGAACGTGAAGGACGCTGTTCCCTTCTATCGCGACCTGATGGGCTTTGGCCTCAGCGACTATTACTACAAGCCTTTCGAGGCCTATTTCTTTCACGTCAATCCGCGCCACCATTCCTTCGCGATGATCGAGACCGGCAAGCGCACAATTCATCACATGATGATCGAGCACTTCAGCTGGGACGACGTTGGGCAGGGTCTTGATCTCGCGTTGATGGACGAAGGGCGTCTGGCCGTGACGCTTGGTCGCCACTGTGGTGACTACATGACGTCCTACTACACGCACACGCCATCCGGCTTCATGACCGAGCATGGATTTGGTGGCCAGCTGATCGATCCCTCGACCTGGGTCGCCTCCCACCGCACGGAAGGTCCGAGCCTTTGGGGGCACGAGCGGTCCTGGATGACGCCAGAGGGGAAAAAGGCCGCTCGCCAGCTTTGCATCAACAACGCCAACAGCGGGTTGCGGCGGCCAGTGCAGGTGATGGAAGGCAACTATAATCTCATGCCCGGCACCTGTCCCTGGTGGGACGGAGTCGTCGGCAAGCAGCGGTGAAATGAGCGCACCCTCCCCCTTGCGGGGAGGGTCGGAAATGCGAAGCATTTCCTGGGTGGGGGTAGCGCGCGTTCAGCGCGCGCGTGACTCACATCGCAGCTTCAGTCGAACCCGAGAAGAAATCACAGCATCACCCCACCCCGCCGCACTTCGTGCGTCGACCCTCCCCGTCAAGGGGAGGGTGAGTGCGGTGGCTGGCCCTTATTCTCTTACTGGCAACCTGCAAGCTTGCTCGCCGTGTTCTCAAGCTTGAACGGGCCGAGCTTCTGGGTCGCATAGTCGACATACTGATAGTCAACGAGCTTGGCGAGCGGGTTCTCTTTCGTTGCGAGCCCTTCCGACAGGTAGTATTTCTGCATGTCGAGCAGGCTCGCATCACTGATGTGGCCATTGGGGTTGCGCGCGGGCCACGGATAACGCTGCAGCACGTCGGGGCGGGTCTCGAGGCCCGTCTTCACGAGGATGTCGATCACTTCCTGCCGGTTCTTGCCGCCATGATAGGCTTGGCAATATTCGTACACGGCCTTCTGGTAGGCAGTGAAATAGGCGCGCACCAGATCCTTGTTCTTGTCGGCCCAGTCGGTGTTCAGCAGATTGACTGCAATGGTCAGCGGCTTGGGGTCTGCATAGTCATCCGGATCGGCGAAGACCTTGGCGATGCCCTGCTCGACATATTGCGAGGCCCATGGCTGGATCACCAGCGCTGCATCAACCGCCTTGTTGGTGAGCGCGATGCCCATGTTCACGAAGGACAGCACCTTGATGTCCACGTCCTTGATGCTGACCTTGTCCTTGGCGAGGATCTTGGCGACCTCGTAGGTCGTGACTGCGCCCGGCCCATTCGAGGCAATGTTCTTGCCCTTTAGATCGCCGGGGGTCTTGATCTGGTCGGCGAGGTCAGCGCGCACGAGCAGCTTGTGGCTGAGCGGCGTCGACACGCGGTCGGCGACGATGGCGATCGGCAGGCCGCGCTCAAGCGCGTTGAAATAGCCCACCGAGATGCCACCCTCGACGATCTGCAGCTGGCCCTGCGCCAGAAGCGACATCACGTTGGCCGAGGAATCGAGATCCTCGATCTCCACCTTGATGCCGGCTTCCTTGAAGTAGCCCTTCTCGATGGCGATCATGGTCGCCGCCGTGGCGAGTGCCTTGGCAATGCCAACCTTCACGACCTTTTCCTGTGCCTGAACGGGCAGGCTTGCCGCCGCGAGGGCTGCGAGCGCGGCGCAACTGCGCAGGATAAGCGAACGTGTCTCCACGGGCATGATTGTCTCCACTGTTGTTATGGTCGACACAGATTCATGTCCGTGTCGTTGATTTGGTATTCAGGCCTTGGCGACGATCCAGCGGCCCTCGCTGTCGCGGGTGAGGCCCTTCGATTTGCGGATGCCATCCAGCTCCCGCACGATCTCGCGACCATCGCGGCTACCGACCGCCACCATCAGTTCCTCGAAGAACTTCGGCCCGTCGGCGAGTGCCGCTTCGATGGAGGCAAAGCGCTTGCCCTCATATTTCGGCGCGGCCGGAATGCTCGACTCGAGCTTGCCGCCCGTGCCGAAGGGCCATGTGCAATCAAAGCCCGCCTTGGCACCATGGTGTGCGCCATTGAGCGAAGGATCGAGGGGCATGGCGCGCAGGCCCGTCATCACGACCGTGTCGCGATCGGCCTGGAAGCGGGTGGCCAGCGCCCAGTCCATTTGCTCGTCGGAAGTGATGTCGATGTCTGGATCGACCACAAAGACATGCTTCACGTTCGACAGGGAGCCGAGTGC
>CAISZN010000397.1 GCA_903889985.1 uncultured Hyphomicrobiales bacterium
CCAGGCCAGATCGTCCTCGCCACGGGCCGCAGCGAAAGCGCGGGCGGCCTCGGTCGGGTCGATGCTCTTTCCCGGCTCCTTGGCTGCGCAGAGTTCGAGGATCACGTCTTCGAGGCCCTTGCGGGCTTCCTTGGTCGGGGGAGTGTCGGATTCGGCTGTCATGCCCATGGCTGTGGAGGGTGGGGGGCGCCACGTCAAGCCTTGTCCATTGGGTCAGACGATCCTTCACCCGACAGAACCCCAATTTTGAAGCATGATATTTTGATGGCCTTATGAGCCGGACCTGTTTTGATCCTGATGCGGACCTTCGCGCAATGTTCTCGCCGGGTTCTGCATAAATTACGCAACCACACTCATTTCTGTTGGGGCGGAGCGTCAGGCATTCTTCTAGTCAAGGTCCACAAGCATTTGAACGTCCTTGCGTCCACCTTCGCTCATCGCGCGCATGTTTTGTAAGACAGTTCGAATGGTTCAATTTCAGCCAGATCAGCCAATATCTAACATATTCATGATTTCTGATGGCCCTTGATCGGAGATCAACCGATCCGACCAATGAACTGATTTGCACTCGCGCCGGTCGAGAGGTTCATGGAAACTCCGCCTGCAAGAATCAGCGCAACCCCCTTGGCGTGTGCAATCGCGTCGAGCACCAGCCCGGCATTGGCCATGGCAAAGGGGACTGGAACTGCTCCAGCAAGCATGTTCCCGTATTCCAGCAAGTTGTCGAAACTATCAGGGATCCCGAAAAACAGGACCCACTCGGCTTGACCAACAACGCCAATCGCCTCTGAAAAGAAGCCGCCGTAACAAACACCGCGAAAAGCATTTCGGTCCAAGGCATTCCCCCATGGGGGGCTTTGATAGCAAACCCCTAACGTAGAGGAAGGCAGGCTGTCGAGGGAAGTGCCAAAATTCTCAACGATAAATTGGACGACGGACCCTGCGAGCCCCTTTGCCGATAACGGTAAACTCCCTGCATAACCTGCTGCAAAGCCGGAACCCCGGATGGATAAAGCCACATCGCCATTGTCGGGATGCGAAAACTTTATCTGACCTGAATAAGCTCCCGCACCAGCCCCTGATACAACTGACAAGCCAGACAGGCTCAAATCCGAAACACGCCAAATCGCAGGTGGCTTTGATTCACCCGTGGGACCAATGGGGTAGGGCAAGTCCGGTCCAAATTGTGGCGTAAGATTGCCGGGATCTTGATGCAACAAACTCAAAAGATTGAGCTTTTGGATCATTCTCCCACCAGGATCGACATGGCCATCAACCGATAGACCATTTGCGGATTGGAAGGCCACGATCGCAGAGTGCAATGCGCCTGAACAGACTCCCCACCGGGGCGCACCTGAAAGCCGCTTTTCCCTGCAGCCGCCGTTGGCAACAGGTATGGAATTCAGGAGGTCAATGATAATCAATTGATCGGAGACGACGTTATAACACTGCTTGCCACCAGCGATCCCAACCGAAGCTTTGATTAAATGCACGGGGTCGCTCCCTAAGCCAATATCCCCATTTGAACGTCATTTTACGTGCAAATCTTGCCTGATTTCCGCTTTTTGACAAGTTGGTCGGGCCGAATTTGCGGTGGGATGCCCATTCGGACGGACAACTGCGAATCCAATGTTGGATGACCTGATGTTTTAGCCATCGAGACGTTCAACCCACGTCAGTTTCGGACTGACTTGTCTTGATGGTTGCGGCTATCCAGATGACACTCAGGGGAGCGCTCATTGGTATGCAGGCAATCGAGTAACCTTCGAGAAAAAGCTTTTTCGATTTGAGCCTTCGACCCTCTGCAACGCGATACAACACGCGCGACAGACCATCCTGGCACACATCCTTTTGGTTCGTTTGAGCACAGTTGCCTTCGATCAGATCTTGATGATCTTCGGCGTTGCCAGCATGCATCAAAACTTATGACGTTGCCGGCGATCCCGTTAAGTAGACTGTGCATCGCATTGAGGGCGAACTAGCGGCAAGAAAGTGCGGTCAATCAAATCACGTCCTTGCCGATTTTAATCAACGGTTCGAACACACGGACCAAGCGCTCCTTGGCAATTCAGGGCGCAATCTTAGTCGATGCCCTGCCTAGGGCTGTTGGTAAGTGCCGCGTGGTATCATCCTCAAGCCGCCATTAATTGCAACGCGACGTCAAGCAGGCGTTTTGTCTGCTTCTTCCAGTGCCCGACGCGCATCCGAATGGAATTGGCGTCGTCTCATGACGAGCAAAACCGCAGCCGTTGCCCCAAGGAAGGTCCATGGGCCCAGGAACCATCCGAGATAGGCGAGGGCGAAAAAGAAGGCGCGCTGGCCCCGCGTGAAGTGCGTCCCGGCGACGATGTTCATGGCGCCAGCCCGGCGCACCATGCGGGCTCGTTCTTCAGCGTCCGGATTGATGCGGGCGGGCGTCGCACCAATCAGGATCGCCGTATAGTTGAACAGCCGATAGGCCCAGGCGAACTTGAAGAAGGCATAGCCGAAGATCACCAGCAGCCCGATGACTTTCAGCTCAAACAGGCCACGATCCGGCACGAGGCCAAGGGACACCTCGCTGAAGATGCGCACCACGTCATCGGTGGTGCGCAGCAGGGTTGCCCCGGCACCAATGGCGATCAGCGAGGTCGAGGCAAAGAAGGCCGTGCCATTCTGCAGCGAGCCCATGATGGCGGAATCGACGATGCGCGAGTCCCGCTCGGACATTTCCTGCATCCAGCGCCGTCGGTAGTCGTTCATCATCCGATTGAGGCCGGGCTCAGCGCCGCGCCCCCGCTCGATGGACAGGTGATAGGAGGTCCAGGCGAAGATGAAAAAGACGAGGGCGGCCAGATCGGCGATGGATAGGGGGGGCATTGCAACCTCGCGTGACTTCGCCAATGCTCACGGTGCCCTTTCGGGCTCCTGTTTCTGCGAGGCACCATGCCGCTCAAGCTCCTCATCGGCAACAAGGCCTATTCGTCGTGGTCCCTGCGGCCATGGATTTTGATGACAGAGCTGGGGATTACCTTTGACGAGAAGGTCGTTCCCCTGTTTCAGGACGACACTGACCGGAAAATCCGGAAAATCTCTCCCAGCGGCAAGGTCCCGGCCCTGGTCGATGACGGTCTGGTCATCTGGGAATCCCTGGCAATTTTTGAATATCTGGCCGAGCGCTTCCCGAAAAAGCGCATTTGGCCCCGCAAGACGGCTGCCCGCGCTCATGC
Organism: uncultured Hyphomicrobiales bacterium; assembly: GCA_903889985.1. Classification (GTDB taxonomy): domain Bacteria; phylum Pseudomonadota; class Alphaproteobacteria; order Rhizobiales; family Beijerinckiaceae; genus Terripilifer. The sequence goes on from CAISZN010000397.1 coordinate 3,210, forward strand.
CCGCGCCCTTTGCGCCGAAATGCATGCAGGCTTCACGGCGCTGCGCTCTCATCTGCCCACGAATTTCCGCCGCGAGGTTGCTGCCCGCGACATCCCGGAGGCTGTTGCTGCGGATGTGACCCGCATCGAGGCGGCCTGGGCGAAGGCCCGCAAGGCCAATGGGGGCAAGAAGCCATTCCTCTTTGGCAGCTTCAACGCGGCCGACGCCATGTTCGCGCCTGTGGTCAACCGGTTGCATGTCTATGACGTGCCGGTGCGCAAGGCGACGCGGGCCTATATGGATGTGATGCTGGCGCTGCCCTCCTATCAGCAATGGCTGGAGGACGCCGCCGCTGAACCCTGGGTGCATGCACCCTATGAATTGTAAGGAGTATTCGATGACGCTGACCGTCGCCCTCGTTGCCCAGGGCGCCATGGGTGCTGCCACAGGTGCGGCCCTGACCGAACATGGGGTGCGCGTCATCACCAGCCTCGCCGGTCGGAGCGAGGCGAGCGCCAAGCGTGCCGTGGCTGCGAAAATGGAAGTGGTGAGCGATGCCGAGCTGATCGCCAGCGACGTGTTGCTCTCCATCGTGCCGCCCGGCGAGGCACTGGCCTTCGCCCAGCGCATGGCCCCACACCTGAGCGCGGCGGCAAAGAAGCCGATCTATGTCGATGCCAATGCGGTGAGCCCGGCGACGGTCGCCGAGATTGCAAAAGTCATCGCAGAGACCGGCGCGCACTTTGTCGATGCGGGCATTATCGGCGGTCCCCCAAAGGGCAATTACTGCCCGGCCTATTATGCCTCGGGCAATGCGGCGCCGCGCCTCATGATGCTGGCACGTTACGGGCTCGACATTCGCGTGCTCGATGCGCCCATCGGGGCGGCCTCGGCGCTGAAGATGTCTTATGCGGGCATCACCAAGGGGCTCACCGGTATTGGCTCGGCCATGATGCTGGCTGCCTCACGCAATGGCGCGGCCAAGGGCCTGCGCGATGAGCTTGCCGACAGCCAGCCGCATCTGACACCCTGGTTCGAGCGTCAGATTCCCGGCATGTACCAGAAGGCCTATCGCTGGGTCGCGGAGATGCGCGAGATCGCGGACTTTCTTGGCGATGATCCCGCCGCCGCGATGATCTACGAGGGCATGGCGCGCCTCTATGAGCGCTTCGCCGCTGATGAGTCTGGGCCGAAGCAGGAGGTGAACGCCCTCGACGCCTTCCTCGCGCAGGAGGCAGAGACCCGCTTCAAGCCGATCGGCTATCGCGAGATGATGAGCGAGGCCGCAAAGGAGGTCGTGACGGTCACCGTCGAGCAGGCCCTGCAGGCTTCGAGCCGCCCCGACGTAACGCTGATCGATTTGCGCGATCCGCGCGAACTTGAGCGGGAAGGGCGCATCCCCAATGCCGTGCATTGTCCGCGCGGCATGCTTGAATTCTGGATCGATCGCCAGAGCCCCTATCACAAGCCGATCTTTTCCGAGCACCGGCGCTTCGTGTTCTTCTGCGCCGCCGGCTGGCGCTCCGTCCTGGCGGCGCAGACCGCCCAGCGCATGGGTCTCGTGGTGGCGCACATGGAGGGTGGCTTCAAGGCCTGGAAAGAGGCCGGTGCGCCGGTGGAAGGTGTGGCAGGATGATGCGGCGCGTTCCCTCTCCCGCCTGCGGGAGAGGGACAGGGTGAGGGCGCTGCAGTTCTGCTCCTGGAGCCGAGCCAATCGCGGGCGGCCCCTCACCCCAACCCTCTCCCCACCTTTGGCGGGGAGAGGGAGCGAGCATGTCCTGCAAGGTTGAATCCGGGAGGAAAGAAAATGACTGAGACGAAGGGCATTGCGCTGGTCACGGGTGGCGGCACAGGCATCGGCCGTGCGGCGGCCATAGCGCTGGCGGGCGCTGGCTTCACGGTCGTGGTCACCGGACGCAGGCCCGAGCCCCTTGAAGAGGCCGTGGCCACCATCAGCGCAAGCGGCGGCAGGGCCCGCGCCATTGCCTGCGATGTCAGCCAGCCCGATCAGGTGGATGCGCTCTTTGCGCAGATCAGGTCTGAGTTCGGACGTCTTGATTTTCTCTTCAACAATGCGGGCATGGGCGGCCCGCCCGTGCTGCTCGAGGATCATCCCTTCGATGCCTGGGAGAAGGTCGTCGGCGTCAATCTGAACGGGGTGTTCCTGTGCACGCGCGCAGCGTTCCGGCTGATGAAGGAGCAGGTGCCCATGGGCGGGCGCATCGTCAACAACGGCTCGATATCCGCCCATACACCGCGCCCCAATTCCATTGCCTATACGGCAACGAAACATGCGGTGACCGGCATCACGAAAGCGGCTGCGCTCGACGGGCGCAAATATGACATTGCGGTTGGCCAGATCGACATCGGCAATGCGGAAAGCCAGATGGCGGACAAGATGAAGAAGGGCGTGCTGCAGCCTGACGGCTCGGTGCGGCCAGAGGCCACCATGCCGCTCGCCCATGTGGGCAAGGCCATCGTTGCCATGGCCGACCTGCCGCTGGAAACCAATGTGCTCTTCATGACCGTGAAGGCGACGAAGATGCCCTTCGAGGGCAGGGGCTAGGGCTATGGAGAAAGACCCTCCCGCTTGCGGGGAGGGCCGTTATCGCGACGCGATGACGGGGTGGAGGTCGCGCAATTCTCCGGCATTGAGGGAATGGAGAGTCGCCGTCTCCAAGAGGTGTGCGACTTCCACTCCTGACCCCTCCCCGCAAGGGGGAGGGGAAGCAGGTCTTACCACTCGATCATGTCGAACTTGGTGACGGTCGTCTTCTGAGCAACGCCCGGCGCATTTGCCAGGGTCCAGGCGACGGCCTGTTCCGCATAGGTGGTGCCGGCTGTCGAGCCGTCGATGGGCACGATCACATTGTAGCCGAGGAAGGCCGCCTCGCTGGCCGTGTAGAGCACGGCGCCTTCAGCGGTGGTGCCAACCACGATCACGGTCTGGATGCCCTTGTCCTTCAGCATCTTGTCGAGATCGGTCTTGATGAACTTGTTGGCCTGCGCGGTGACGTAGGGCTCGCCTTCCTTGGGCGCAACGCTGCTGGCGATGTCGGCGGTCGTGGCCCCGTTGATGAGGCTATAGATCACCGGCATCTTGTGCTCGCGTGCGGCGGCGAGGAACTTCTCGACCTTGGGCAGGGAGGCGAGGCAGCGCGGCCGGCGTTCGGTGTTGCAGGTCTGCTTGACAAGGTCGAGCACGAGGAAGGCGGTGGTCTTGGGATCAGCCTTGGCCTTCTTGAGCTCGATGGGCGCCGGTGCCTTCACGCTCGCCCATTCATCGACAATGGTCTGGGCGCCCGCGGGGGCCGCCACGGCAGAGATCACGGCAGCGGCGAAGGCCGCGAGGATGACTTTGGTTGTTCCGCCCATGGGATTGTTTCCTGTGTTTGTGTCAGCCGGGTGCTGGTCCGGTCGGCGGGCAAGGTGCCCTGTCCTTGCGGCGCGATCAAGGTAGGCCGTGTTCACATCCTCATCCCTTGCTCATCCCTTGGCTTGGGCTTGAGGGTGCGACCTGTGGAGAAAGAAACACCCGCCTCGACGGCCCCATGCCCGGCCCGCTAAAACCACATCATGCCCCTGCATCTCATCAAGCTGTGCGTCGGCGCTGAATCCCAGCGCGACCTGGAAGAATGGATCGCTGAAAAGCTCGCCATGAAGCGCGCTGCCGGCCAGCCAGCCGAGCAGACCCATCGCACGCGCATGGTGCCCAAACGCATGTCCGAGCTTCTGGATGGGGGCTCCCTCTACTGGGTCATCAAGGGGCAGGTGGCGGCGCGCCAGGTCATCAACGACATCCGGCCTTTCACGGACGATCAGGGGATCGGCCGCTGCAATATTGTTCTGGAGCCGGAGGTCATTTCGGTCATGCCGCGTCCCCATCGCCCCTTTCAGGGCTGGCGCTATCTGCCCGACCACGAGAAGCCGGCGGACCTGTCCGGTCCCGGCTCGGCGGAGATCGCGGAGATGCCGGAGCCCCTGCGGCGCGAACTCCGCGAACTGGGACTCCTCTGACCCGCTTGTGCTTTGGGCGCGGGACCCCGATCTTGAGCATCGACTCTCTTTCAGGCGGTGGGCCGTGAACGGATCAGGCAAGGACAGGTCGGTGGCCCCGCAGGCAGGGCCCGGCAGCGATGTGGAAGCCTTCCTGCGCAAGGCGGCCGAGACGCCGCCGGTGCGCACCTCCGGCCGTGGTCGCCTGATCTTTGCCCTGGATGCCACCATGAGCCGCCAGCCCACGTGGGATCTGGCGCAGGGGCTGACCGGCCGCATGTTCGAGACGACAGCCTCGCTGGGCGGGCTTGATGTGCAGCTCGTCTATTTCCGGGGCTTCCACGAATGCCGCGCTTCGAGCTTTCTGCCGGACGGGCAGGGGCTCGCTGCGCTCATGGGCAAGATCAGCGTGCAGGGCGGCAGTACCCAGATCGGCCGCGTGCTCGACCACGTGAAGGCCGAAACGAAGCGGGCGCCGGTGGGCGCCCTCATCTATGTGGGTGACGCTGTAGAGGAATCCGTAGACTCGCTCTGCGTCGCCGCCGGAGAGCTGGGCCTGCTGGGGGTGAAGGCCTTCATGTTTCACGAGGGCTATGATGCGGGAGCCGAGCAGGCCTTCCGCGAGATCGCCCGCCTGACCAATGGCGCCTTTGCCAAGTTCGATCATGCGGCGCCGGGGCGGTTGGCGGCGCTTCTGGCGGCGGCTGCCGCCTATGCCGCTGGTGGAAGGGTGGCGCTGGAAAAGCAGGCACGCGAGGGCGGCGAAGCTGCCCGGCTCCTGCTCACCCAGATGCGCTGAGGCCACAAGACATGCTCCCCCATATCCTCATTGCATTGGTGGTGATTGCTGCCGTCCTCTACGGTGGCAAGTTCTTCGCCAAGGCAAATCCCGCCACCATGGCCAAGCTCATGAAGCAGGCAGGTGGTGTGGCCTCGCTGGCCGCGGCGGGGTTTCTGCTGCTGCGCGGCCGTGTCGACGTGGCGGCGGGTCTCGCGGGCCTTGGCCTGTGGCTGCTGGGCCTGAGCTCGGGGCCAAGTTGGGCGTCTGGATTGTTTCGGAGCAGCAGCGCGAAGGGGAAGGTGTCGAAGGTCCGCTCGGCCATGATCGAGATGGAACTCGATGTGGAGACCGGCAACATGTCGGGAACGGTGATTGCCGGGCAGAGGGCCGGCCAGAAGCTCGAGGAGCTGACACGCCCAGATTGCGAGGCGCTCTATACAGTCTGCCAGCGGGACGATCCCGATGGCGCGCGCCTGCTAGAGGCCTATCTCGACCGCCGGTTTCCCGGATGGCGTCCGGCAGTCGATGGCGATGCTGACGCGCGGCAGAGCAGGGACCGCCGGTCGGGTGCGATGCCCGAGGATGAAGCCTATGAGATCCTGGGGCTTGCGAAGACTGCCTCGCGTGAAGACATCACCGCGGCGCATCGCTCGCTCATGAAGAAACTGCATCCCGACCACGGGGGGACGACGCGGCTGGCTGCGCAGATCAACGAAGCCAAGGAAGTCCTCATGCGCCGACATCACTGAACTCCAACTCTACACGGGTTCGGGACAGGTGAAGCGGCCGCCCATGGGCGACCGGAAAACGTCAGTTGCGGGTGGTGAAGCAGGCGAAGCCGGTGCGCTTCAGGCTCTTGCAGGCGGCGTCCGCCTGGGTCTCGGTGGCCAGTGCGAAGCGGGCGCGCCACAGCGCGCCGCTGCCCTTCTGGACTTTTTCCGTGAAGCCATGGGCGGAGGCGAGGGAGGGATTTCCCTGCTTGGCGCGGCTCAGGAGCTCCTGCGCTTTGGTCGCTTCATCAGTGGCGCCGATCTGGATCATTACGCCTGTGCGGGCCAGCGCCGGGCGGGACGTCTCGGTCTTCGGCTGCACGGATTCACGAACCGGTTCCGGCTTGAGGGACGCGACCTTGACCTCCTGCTTGGGGGCAGGCGTGGGCACGGGAGCTGCCTTGGCAGTGGCGGAGGACGGGCCCGACATCCAGCGCATTCCGCCGTTGCTGGGCGTCGTGGCGGCTGAGGCGGTGACCGCGCGGGTCGAACCGTCGAGGACGGTGCGGCGCTCGGGAATGCTGGCCGTGCGATCATCTGCCGA
>CAISZN010000398.1 GCA_903889985.1 uncultured Hyphomicrobiales bacterium
AGGACCGCGATGATCGCCGAGGCCAGTGTCATCCCACTGAGATTAAGACCGAAGGGAACAGCGCCGCCCTCGGCAAAGCCAAAGGTCTCGCCGCGAACCCGCTGGCGCAAGTGAAGACCGGGAAGCCGAATCCGCTCAAGCGCGGCAATGGCACGGTCGAGGTCATCCCGACGCTGCTTGAGATCCTGAAGAGCATCCGACACGGGATCAAGAACAGATGAATCTGTCATGGCACCATCCAAAATTGATGAATCGAAAAAATACAAAGTAACGAGATGATATATAGCATAGCGTCAAGGCATGTGAACGCCCATTAAGAGCGCATGTGCCGGAAATGATTGAGAAAAGCCTATAGGCAAGCGAGCTGGCGACCTAATAGGCGCGATAGCTCTTTTCCTCGATCAGGCCTGACTGAAGCAGCTCGTTGATCTGCCGCTTGATTTTCGCCCGCTCATCATTGCGGTGATAGACCGACCTTGCGAGCTCGACGAAGTCAGCATCGAAGGCCTGTTCGTGTTCCTTCTCACGGATACGGTCCTCGATATCCCAGAGCATTTCGTTCACCCGGCGAAGATGAAGCCGCAGGTCCGCGAGTTCTGGAAAGGTCGGCTGAGCCGATGCACAGGCCAGCAGTGCGGTCAGTTCCCGATCGACGTTGGCCAGTTTCTCCGGCTCGGCGATGCGCGCGGCCTTGATCTCCAGGATGGAGATCTTGTCATAGAACTCACCCCAGGAGACAGGGACGAGAGGGCTCGTCATGCCACGGGCTCCGGCGCTGACTGACGAACGAGCGTCCTCGCCTCATTCGCCAAAGCCATGAAGACCGGCGCCCAGTCACCGGCCTCGGACTGCCGGAACAGGCGAAGACTCGAATACCAGGGCGAATCCTGGCGCGTCAGCTGCCAGCGCCAGTCGGGAACAGCGGCAAGCGCGAGAAAAGCGGAATAGCCAAGAGCCCCGGCAACATGAGCGACCGCGGTATCGATGGTGACCACAAGGTCGAGGCAGGCCATCACGGCAGCAGTATCCATGAAGGCATTGCCATCGGAGTCAAAGCGGGGGCCCAGATCTTCCACCGCAAAACCCTGAATTCGCTTGATCTCTTCTGTGCCGGCGCCTTTCTGCAGGGATATCAGCCGCACGCCTTCGATCTGCGCCAGGGGCGCGAAGGCCGCCAGCGGAACGGATCGCCCAACCTCGCTTCCGCGCCAGCTGATGCCGATCCGGAAGCCATGCTTGCCGATGGTGCTGCGCCACTTGGTGACCCGCACCGGGTCAGCCGCCAGATAGGGAGAGGAAACCGCGAAGTCCTTCTCGCCCAAACCAAGCGCAAGTGGCAGGCTCATGAGAGGGATATGCCGGTCAAAGGCAGGCAGTCGCCGCTCTTCGACCAGGTCTACTGGTAAGCCAGCAAACAGGCCGCGCAGGGATTTCTGCGGCAGGAACAGGACCCTGGCACCCCGCTCCGTGAGTTTCGGCAGGAAACGCGCGAACTGGATCGAATCGCCAAGGCCCCGCTCGGCATGAACCAGAATGGTCTTGCCGCGCGGATCCTCTTCACCGAGCCAGAGAGGAACCGGAAAGCTGCGATCCCCATTGCGCAGGGTAGCCCGCTTGCGGGCCTCAAAGTTGCGCCAGCCGTTGGCAAAGTCGCCACGCAGCAACTGGACGAGTGAAAGGTTGGTCCGTGTATCCGCATGGTCCGGGTCAAGCCGCAGGGCCTCATCGAAGGCAGCGACTGCGCCGTCCAGATCGCCCCTCGCCACGAGGATGCTGCCCTTGCCGTTCCAGCCCGGCACGAAACCGCGATCCCGGACGAGACTGTCCTCATAGCCGGCCAGGGCCTCGTCAAGGCGGCCGAGGGCCTGCAGCGCCTGCGCCCTGAGATATCGTGCCAGCTGATGAGTGGGGTCGAGACGCAGCGCCTCATCAGCCTGGGTCAGGCATCCGGCCAGATCGCCCTTTTTCTGAAAGGCTACGGCAATGTTGTAGCAGGCACCGGCATGACCGGGCACCAGTTCGATCAGCTTGCGAAAGCTCGCGATGGCCTCTTCCGCCTGCCCTGCTGACAGAAGCGCTGCGCCAAGATTCATCAGTACATCAAGGTTTTGTGGCGTATTTTTCACAACCCGTTTGAAGTCGCGAGCGGCCTCCTCAAAGCGCCCGAGATAGCTGAGAACAGCGCCGAGGCTGTGGTGGATCTCTGCGGCATGCGGGGCCGCGCGTGCGGCTCGCTGCAAAAGGATGGAGGCTTCCTCGAAGCGGCAAGCCTGGGCGCCAATGGTGCCAAGCAGATGCAGGGCTGCCGGATCGGAGGGATGCCGCTCAACCAATTCCGTGCAGATGGCGGCGGCAGCATCGAGATTGCCGGATCGGAACAGGCTGACGGCCTGCTGGAACTGATCATCCATGGTCTGCGAAGTCCCGGAGCCTGATGCTCCCGAAAACAGTCCTATAAAACGACAAACCCCGGCGCAATGCGCCGGGGCTGTTCTTCACCAAAGAGGTGAAAAGATCAGAAGTTACGCTCAACGCGCAGCTTGGAGGACCAGCCTGCTTCCTTGAGGCCAGGCTGACCGGCGAGCACGAAGGCTGCGTTCGGGTTCTGGACCTTGTTGGTCATGTTCAGGTACTGAAGCTCAAGACCGATATCGAAGTCCTTGGCCGGGGAGAAGATCAAAGCATGGGTAACTTCCCAAAGCTTGCCACTGCCCCACTGGTTGGCAACGGTGGTGGTCGCCGGGCTGATCGAGACATAGCCCGCCTTAGCCTGCGAACGCCAGTTGGCCGTCCAGTTGTGGACAATCGCGCCAGCAATGTTGAAGCCGGTCGTGTTGCCGATCGTGAATGGCGAAGCCAGCGTGCCGAGACCACCGGTGACGGTGATCGAGGAGTCCACGCGGCCGATACCACCGAGCTGACGACCACCCGAGGAGTTCGAGAGGTTGTTCAGACCGCCAGACGACAGAAGACCACCAAGGAAACCGTTGCTGTAGTTAGCAGTCAACCACAGCTTGTCGCCGGGGGCGAGCATCGGGAGGTTGAACATGGCGGTCGCGCCAACGGAGTAGCCAGTCTTGCCGGTCGAACCGTTCAGAGCAGCGAAGGCGTTGACGGTGCCGAGACCAGCGAGCGCGCCAGGAAGAGCGCCCGTGGTGGTGTAGGAATTGTTGTAGGAGTTGTTGCCGATGGTGCCATGCACGATCGCCCAGCCCCAAGGCTGATCATAACGGATGTTACCCGTCAGATTGTAGCCGTTCGCAGGGGTCGAGTTGTACTTGGTCTGGTAAGCCCACTCGGTCTTGTCTTCAATCGCGACAGTAGCCGACAGGCCGCCACCGAAGGTCGCGGTGTAAGCGATCTGCTTCTGACCGTTCGGGAAGCCGGCCCAAGCGTTGCCGTGATAGAAGATCGACGGCATGAACGCGTAGTTGTTGTTCGCGATGCCGAAGGTGAAGCCAGCCCACTGAACCGAAGCCGCCTCGAGGGTCGTGCCCTGCGTAGCTGCGTTCGAATTGGCGAGGGTGGCGTTATTGGTTTCCGTGAAGTTACGGATGCCGGTGTTGTTGGTCAGGCGCAGGCGGATGAACGTGCGAGCCGTGCCCCAGGCAGTCTGGGTGCGGGCGTCGAGTTCAACGCGGCCGCGCATTTCCATGCCCGACGTGTCGAGCGAGCCGGAAACCTGAGCCGGGTTGGTGGCACCAGCAGCCGACAGCGTCACGATGCGCTTGGCGGGGGTGTACTGGTATTCAGCGCGAACGTAGCCACCAACGCGGAGGCAGGTATCCGTGCCCGGGATGTAGAAGAAACCGGCGCCATAGGCGTCGCAAATCTTAACATAAGAAGCCGGAGCTGCCTTCTTGGACGGCAGATCGGCAGCGCTGGCGCCCGCGACGGCAGCGAAGCCGGCAACGGAACCAAGCAGAAGGCTCTTGACGAGCTTCATGGTTAACCTCCAGTGAGAAAGACCCTTTTGGCCCGAACCGCCGCAGCCCTAGGGACCGCGAAAACCCGAACCAACACCCCACCCCTCTTTGAGAGTTAGGAATCGCTGTCAGAGCGACTG
>CAISZN010000399.1 GCA_903889985.1 uncultured Hyphomicrobiales bacterium
CGTCTCGACGTGCATCCGACCGACTATGGCTATTACTATGTCTCGACGCGCCAGATGGGTGAAGGCGACAGCTATGTGCGCCTCTATCATTATGTGATGCCCTTCCAGCAGATGCGCGGTGGCATCCATGAGTTCTCCGGCAAGCGCCGCAAGGCGCCCGCCATCGACGGCCATCTGTGGGTGCCCATCGATGACTACACGACCTACGTCTACAACTGGCACCACACCTATGATGACACGACGCCGGTCGATCAGGCCCATCGAGACGCGACAGAAACCTTTTATGGCCGCGGCCCGGACGACATGATCCCCGGCACCTACCGCCTGAAGAAGAACAAGTCGAATGACTACATGATCGACCGCAAGCTGCAGAAGGAGAAGGTTTACACCGGCATCGTTGGCATCAACACCCAGGACTTCGCCCTGCAGGAAGGTATGGGCCCTATCGTCGACCGCTCCAAGGAGCATCTGGGCTCGACGGACCGCGCCATCATCTCCATGCGCGCCATGCTTTTGCGCGCAATTGATTCTGTCGAAAAGGGCGAGGGCGCACCGGGCGTGCAGCCGCAGACGCATAATAACATGCGCCCTTACGACAACTTCGTGAAGGCTGGCCAGGACTGGCGCGAGATCTTCGAGTCGGAGACCAAGGCCAAGTGGTGAGTCTGGCGACAAGCGATTCCACGACCCTGGCCATTCTACGCTTCGCGCGGGCCGCTTACGAGCGCCCGCTAGACGCATCGCGACGCGAGGCATTGACGGCACGGCTCATGGATGCGCTGGGCTGCGCCATCGCGGCAAGCCATGACAAGGAAGTGCGCAGCGTCGCCACCGCGCTCGGCTTCACGGGAGCGGGTGGCCCCTGCTCCGTCCTGACGCTGGGGCACGGCACTGTCGATGCAGCGGCCTTTCTCAATGGTCTCATGGTGCGTTTCCATGACTGGAACGACACCTATGTCGGCCGCAATGGTGGCCACCCCTCCGACATCATCGCCGCCGCGCTTGCCGCCGGTGAAGAGCAGGGTCGCACCGGCGATGAAGTGCTACGCGCCATCGGCGCGGGCCAGCACCTCATGCTCGACATGTGCGATGGGTCCAACGCGCTGTCGCGCGGGTGGGATCACGCGACCTATGTCGGCATCGCAGCCACTGTTGCCTGCGCCCTGCTGCGAGGCTTGAACGACGCACAGTTCGCCCATGCGATCTCGATGATCGCAGCCGCCAACAACATGCTGATCGCCCGTTCCGGCAAGGTCTCTGCGTGGCGCAGCCTCGCTTCGCCGCAGGCCTTGCGCAATGCGCTTTTCGTGACGGCACTCGCCAAGGCGGATGTGTCGGGGCCGGACCCCGTCTTCGAAGGCCGACTTGGCTTTCTCGAAGTTGTTTCGGGTGACATCACCATGCAGCTCGATCCTGCGCGAGATCGCACGGGCGACACACATCTCAAGCGCTTTCCCGCTGTCTTTCATGCACAGGCACCGTGCGAGATTGCACTCAACCTGCGCAAGCAGATGGGACCCGACCTCGTCACAATGATCGACGAGATCGAGGTCGCCACCCATGCCTTCGCGATCTTCTGGGCGGGCAAGGATCCTGTGCTCTGGGAGCCGGAGAACCGCGAGACAGCCGACCACAGCATCGCCTTCATGGTCGCGCTGGCCCTGCTTCGCGGCCATGTGCATCACGAAGACATCGAGGCGGGCATCCATGACGCGCAGGTGCGCGCCCTGACGCGCCGGGTGCGCGTTGTGGAGGACGAAGGCTACAGCGCGCGCTGGCCCAGGGAAGCGCCTGCACGGATCACATTGAGCGCTGGTGGCCAGCGGTTCGAGCAGGAGCTTGTTGCAGGCATGGGCCACGCGGCCCGGCCGCTCGCGCCAGAGCAGCGGGCCGAAAAGCTCATCCACAATGCAAGTGCGGTGATCGGCGAGAAGCGTGCGCAAGCGTGGGCAGATCTGCTCGGTGGATTTGCAGAGTTGACGGATCTATCGATCGCGCTTCGGCCGTAAGGCACCCAGCTGCGTGCGCACTCCCTCTCCCGCCTGCGGGAGAGGGTTGGGGTGAGGGCGCTGCGGTTCACCTCGATGATTCGATTCAATCGCAGCAGCCCCTCACCCTGGCCCTCTCCCCGCCTTCAGCGGGGAGAGGGAATGGCTGACGCTGCGGCCCATTGGACCCCGAGCCTCCGGCTCACACCCTCACCATCAAGGGGAGGGTTAATGCGCGGCGTGAGCCACGCACGCGCCAACAAAAAAGGCCGCCGGTTCCTCACCGGCGGCCTCATTTCATTCACACAGAGAAAACCCTCAGGCCATGGCCTTCTTCAGATTCTCGTCGATCTTGTCGAGGAAGGCGGTGGTCGACAGCCACTTCTGATCGGCACCAACGAGGATCGCGAGATCCTTGGTCATGTCGCCGGCTTCCACCGTGTCGACGCAGACCTTCTCGAGGGTCAGCGCGAAGGCCTTCAGCTCTTCGTTCTTGTCGAGCTTGGCGCGATGCAGCAGGCCGCGGGTCCAGGCGAAGATGGAGGCCAGCGAGTTCGTCGAGGTCTCCTTGCCCTGCTGGTGCTGGCGATAGTGACGGGTCACGGTGCCATGCGCCGCTTCCGCTTCCACCGTCATGCCATCGGGCGTCATCAGCACAGAGGTCATCAGGCCGAGCGAACCGTAGCCCTGCGCCATAGTGTCGGACTGCACGTCGCCATCGTAGTTCTTGCAGGCCCACACATAGCCGCCGGACCACTTGAGGGCAGCAGCCACCATGTCGTCGATGAGGCGATGCTCGTAGGTCAGGCCGAGGGCCTTGAACTTGTCGGCGAACTCTTCGTCGAACACCTTCTGGAACAGGTCCTTGAAGCGGCCGTCATAGGCCTTCAGGATGGTGTTCTTGGTCGACAGATAGACCGGATACTTGCGCATCAGGCCGTAGTTCAGCGAGGCGCGGGCGAAGTCGATGATCGACTCGTCGAGGTTGTACATCGACATGGCGACGCCGGCGCCCGGGAACTTGAAGACTTCCTTCTCGATGACGGTGCCATCATCACCTTCGAACTTGATCGTCAGGCGGCCCTTGCCGGGCACCTTGAAATCGGTCGCCTTGTACTGGTCGCCATAGGCATGACGGCCAACCACCACGGGCTGGGTCCAGCCGGGAACGAGGCGCGGGACGTTCTTGCAGATGATCGGCTCGCGGAAGATCGTGCCGCCGAGGATGTTGCGGATTGTGCCGTTGGGCGACTTCCACATTTCCTTGAGGTTGAACTCCTTCACGCGGGCTTCGTCGGGCGTGATGGTCGCGCACTTCACGGCGACGCCATACTTCTTGGTGGCTTCAGCCGAATCGATGGTGATCTGGTCGTTGGTCTCGTCGCGCTTCTCGACCGAGAGATCGTAGTACTTCAGGTCGATGTCGAGATAGGGATGGATCAGCTTGTCCTTGATGAGCTTCCAGATGATGCGCGTCATCTCGTCGCCGTCCATCTCGACGATCGGGTTTGCGACCTTGATCTTGCTCATGGGGATGTGACCTCGTCCTTGGGTGCGTTGTCTGGGTCCGGGTGAGACCGGCATGAGGCCAGCCCCCCTGCCGTTAATCGGGTCTATAGCACCCGCACGTCACCGGTCAAAGAGCACACAAGGTCGAGGTCACAGGGCCGTCCACGCCCGGCTCCCAACCCCTGTGATCAGGGATTGAGCAGGCTGCGCAGCCGTTCGACAACCGGCATGGGAGTCTGCTGCATTTCGCTCAGAATCGCCTGCATGGCAGCCCCATCTGTGGGCTCCGCTTCATCGCCCCCACTCGCCTTGACGAATTCAGCCTTCAGCTCCGGATCCGCCATCGCCCGGGTGAAGGCCTGCCGCAGTTCCGCCGCCCGCTCCGGTGGTAGCTTCGGGGGCGCCAGATAGGGCCGGCCTATGTTGAGTGGCGCAGCCATCAGGCGGATCATGGCCTTCTTCTCGGGCGTATCTGCAAGGTCGAGCGCCATGGGCACGCCGGGCGCGAGGGGATGAGGCGTGAGGGCGAGCTGGACGAGGAAATTGATCTTCTTTTCCTTCAGCCATTCGGGC
>CAISZN010000400.1 GCA_903889985.1 uncultured Hyphomicrobiales bacterium
GCCCCTGATCGGGCGGCTGCTGCGCTTCTTCCCGCCTGTCGTGACGGGCACGATCATTACGGTCATCGGCATTTCGCTGATGCGAATTGGTGTCGGCTGGGCTGAGGGGCCGCTGACCGTTGTGCAGATTGTCGATGGCGCTGCGAAGGTCGTGCCCAATCCAAATCGTGATGCACTCGATGGCCTTGCGATGGCCCTCTTCGTGCTGCTGGTGATTCTCGGAATCAACAAATTCGCCAAGGGCTTCGTGTCGAACATCGCCGTGCTGGCGGGCATCGTCATCGGCGGTATCGTTGCCACGATCACCGGCAAGATGAGCTTCGCGGATGTCGCTCGCGCGTCCTACTTCGACGTGGTCTATCCCTTCCAGTTCGGCATGCCCTCGTTCCAGATCGTGCCGATCCTGACGATGTGCATCGTGATGATCGTGGTCATGATCGAGTCCACCGGCATGTTCCTCGCCATTGGTGAGATGACCGATCGCAAGATTACGCCCGAGGACCTTACCAAGGGTCTGCGCGCTGATGGCATCGGAACGATCATCGGGGGAATCTTCAACACCTTCCCCTACACCTCCTTCTCACAGAACGTGGGCCTCGTGGGTGTGACCGGAATCCGCTCCCGCTATGTGGCGGTGGCGGGGGGCGTGATCCTCGTGATCCTCGGCTTCATCCCCAAGCTTGCGGCCCTCGTGGGGTCGGTGCCGGTGGAAGTGCTGGGCGGCGCGGGCATCGTGATGTTCGGCATGGTCTCGGCCACGGGGATCAGGATCCTGGGGCAGGTCGACTTTGCCACCCGTCGCCACAATCTCTTCGTTGTCGCCGTCTCGATAGGCTTTGGCCTGATCCCGCTGGTGGCACCGACGCTGTTCAAGAACTTCCCGAGCGAGCTGAAGCCCCTCCTCGATTCGGGCATCATCCTGGCCTCCATCGCGGCGGTGCTGCTGAATGCCTTCTTCAATGGCATGGGCTCCGAGGAAGAGGCAGAACGTGAGCTCGTCAAGGCGGCCCATTCCGCCGAGGCGTGAGACCAGTCGGAGGGGGTGGATACCATCCCCTCCACTTGCCTCTCCCCTCGAGGTTGCCTCCGGGCGGCGCAGGGCCTAGAAGCGGCGATCCAAAAAAGGTTGTCCCATGCGCCCGTCCAAACGTGCTGCCGACGAAATGCGGCAGGTGTCTCTCGAACGTAATGTCGCCCGCTATGCCGAAGGCTCCTGCCTCGTGAAGTTCGGCGATACCCATGTGCTGTGCACCGCCTCCCTCGAGGACAAGCCACCCATGTGGCTGCGCGGCCAGGGCCGTGGCTGGGTCACCGCCGAATATTCCATGCTGCCGCGCGCCACCCTGACGCGCACGCGCCGCGAAGTGACCTCGGGCAAGCCCTCGGGCCGCACCCAGGAGATCCAGCGGCTCGTGGGCCGCAGCCTGCGCGCCGTGGTCGACCTGCAGGCCATGGGCGAGCGCCAGATCACCATCGACTGCGACGTGCTGCAGGCCGATGGCGGCACCCGCACCGCCTCCATCACCGGCGGCTTCGTGGCCCTCTATGATTGCCTGCGCTGGATGCGTCAGCGCTCGATCATCAAGGA
>CAISZN010000401.1 GCA_903889985.1 uncultured Hyphomicrobiales bacterium
CGCACATTAGTAATCGGTGGCTCCCCATCCTATACAAGTCGAAGCGAGGCTTGTGGTGTGATGGAAACAGCGGTTACAGGTCTTCCCAACTGGTTTGACTTGCGGTTGCTCGTGCCTGTCATGCTCTCCGTTCTGGCACTGACCTCATCGATCCACATGGCCATTGCGACCCAGCGCCGGATGCGGCGGCAGACCGCTGTGTACGGGCGCGAACCGGACAGCGTGGCAGCTTCCTTCCGGCTGGTCTTCGACTCCGATCCCTTGCCGATGTGGGTTTTTGACCGGACCACCTGTCGCTTCCTTGCCGTGAATGAAGCGGCGATTTATCGCCGAATTGGCGACCAGCTCTCAGTCAGCGGCCATCGTGAAGGCTGTGATCGGGCTGGGCCATGGCCTGGGCCTTCCAGTCATTGCAGAAGGCGTCGAAACCCAGCAGCAGGTCGATCTGCTTCGCCAGATGGGCTGTGATCAGCTTCAGGGCTTCCTGATGGGACGTCCGCAACCGATCTCTTTTTATCGAGAGCAGGTCGCACCAGTAACTGGGTTCGCGAAGGCGGTCTCTTCTGCGGCCTGAGTGAAGGCCACTCGCATTCAACTTCCATTTACCAAAAGACAATTTCCGCGCAGCTGCGCGGAAACGCATTTTTGGCGTCTTGAGTCATGCCAGAGTCAAAATATGCGCGTGGAAGACTCTAGACTATGCGTATAGATTCGGATTCGAAACGAACATCTTCGATTCACTTCCGGAACGGTTCAATTTTATCTTTAATTTTAGGGATTTCAGCCATTTTCGGACCCGCGGCAAGGGTCGAAAATGCCGCTTCCCGAACAGTCGAAAGGCTTGAAAAAGGCGTCATTTCAGAGTCGATTCAGCGACTTGAATCAAACGGGCCGACGAGAATTGCCTGCAGGCAATATTCCGAGTTGCGAAGGTAAACAAAGCCTGCAGGTGGTCGTCGATAGATATTTATTAAATAGAGCGAACCTATCTTCAGAGTCATGACGGGTCAGGGGGAGGATGTCTGATCCTTGACGGCATCATGCCGTTCCGTCGTGCCGGTTTTAGTCCGGCATGTGCTTGCGTTGCCATCTCGGCCGTCCATTGCGGCGCTGCCGACTCTCAGAGGCTCGACATGAAAATTCGGAATATTCCGATTTCCCGCAAAATCGCCCTGGCCTTTGCGGTCGTCCTCGCGGTTTCGCTGAGTACCAGCGCCACATTGTTCATGTTCCTGCGCAACGTCGATACTGCTGCAGACGTTGCCGGCGAGGCCCTGCACCTGCTGCAGGACATCGACACCGCCTTCGATTCCCTCGTCGAACAGGGCGATCACGTCCACAACTACCTGATGACGGTCTCGGAGACCTCCCAGAAGGCCTATGAAGCCTCGGTGAAGCAGTTCCAGCAGTCGGTCGCCAGCGCCAAGGCGCGCGCCGTCCATCATCCCGAGCCGGAAGCCCTGCTGAAGCTGATCAACACCATGGATCAGGCGGCCGAATCCTGGCGCACCAATGTTCCGGAAGCGCAGCTCAAGCTCATCAATGATCCCACCGGCTACGAGCGCGCGCTCAACCTGCCGATCTCCCCGCCAGCCATGGCACGCATGAAGACGTTCCGCACCGCTTTGTCTGCCGTGCGCAAGGATGTGCGCGCATGGCAGGCGAAATCTGCCGAGTCCCAGGGTGATGCGCTCAACCTTGCCCAGACCATCCAGATCGCAGGTGCAGCCGGTGCTGCAGGTGTGGCCGCATTGATGGCTGTCCTGCTCTCCATGAGCATCTCACGCCCGCTGCGCAGCATCACGGAGTCAATGAACCGACTGGCGAAGGGTGACGACACGGTCGAGATTCCCGCTGCCGACCGCCGCGACGAGATCGGCCTCATGGCTGGTGCCGTCGGCGTCTTCAAGGAAGGTTCGCTTGAGCGCAAGCGTCTTGAACGCGAAGCCGCAGAGACCCAGAAGCGGCTCGACGAAGAACATGCTCAGCGTGAGTCTGAAGCCGCCGAGCAGCAGAAACAGGCCGACGTCGCGGTGAAGGCGCTTGGCGAGGCGCTCGATCGCCTGGCCCAGGGTGACCTTGTCCATCGTGTCGAAGTTCCGCTTTATCCTGCCGCGGAAGGTTTGCGCGTCAATCTGAATGCATCGGTCCAGAAGGTGCAGGAGGCGATGATTGCGATCATCGAGGCTGCACAGTCCATCAACATGGGCAGTGGCGAGATCTCGTCCTCCACGAATGACCTGTCGCGCCGTACGGAAGAGCAGGCTGCAAGCCTCGAACAGACTGCTGCAGCACTCGAACAGATCACCGCCACGGTCTCCAAGACATCCGAAGGCGCGCAGCATGCGAGCGCCATCGTGACCACGGCGCAGGATGATGCGCAAAAGAGCAGCAACATCGTGCGGCGCGCCATCGATGCCATGGGCCGCATCGAGAAGTCGTCTCAGGAGATCGGGCAGATCATTGGTGTGATCGATGAGATTGCCTTCCAGACAAACCTTCTCGCCCTCAACGCTGGCGTCGAGGCCGCGCGTGCCGGCGAGGCGGGACGAGGCTTTGCGGTTGTTGCCTCCGAAGTGCGATCACTGGCGCAGCGCTCGGCTGAAGCCGCCAAGGAGATCAAGGGCCTCATCTCGTCCTCGACCGCGCAGGTCGGCGAAGGCGTTGGCCTTGTGCGCGATACGGGACAGGCGCTGGAGCGCATCCTCGTTCAGGTGGGCGACGTCAGCCGTGTCGTCACCGAGATCGCGGCTGGTGCGAAGGAGCAGACGACTGGCCTGCATGAGGTCAATACCGCTGTCAGCCGCATGGACCAGGTGACCCAGCAGAATGCCGCCATGGTCGAGGAGACCGCTGCGGCAAGCCTCAACCTGCGTCAGGAAGCCGATACCCTCATGCATCTCGTCAGCCGCTTC
>CAISZN010000402.1 GCA_903889985.1 uncultured Hyphomicrobiales bacterium
GCATGGACCACCGTTGCTTCGAGATGCAGCCGAAAATCCAGCTCTACCCGATCAATCAGATAGTCCGGCGGCCGATAATCGCTGAGCTTCACGGGCTGGGCGGTATCAGTGCGCATGCATTCACCTCATTTCCATCGCGTCTGTTATGGCGCGTTGGCGGACTAACGCCAAGCCTTCAAAGGGGGCAGTCCGTCACTTGGCCATTCAGCAGCCACAGCAGGATCCATTCGGATGTCGGATGATCGCTTTTAGGTAAATCGCGAATGCCAATACCAATCTTGCCGATAAGAAAACTCCGCCGGGACCTGTTGAGGTCCCTGACGGAGTTCAGATTTTCGCAGATGATGCGGCTTCAGCTGAAGCTGAAGGTATAGGTACCCGGATCCA
Source organism: uncultured Hyphomicrobiales bacterium (assembly GCA_903889985.1). Taxonomy (GTDB): domain Bacteria; phylum Pseudomonadota; class Alphaproteobacteria; order Rhizobiales; family Beijerinckiaceae; genus Terripilifer. The sequence continues at coordinate 388 of CAISZN010000402.1, forward strand.
TGACCCGGCCGCGGAAGCCTAGGCTGCGTTCGCCGGGCGCACAGCCGCTATTGGCCATTTCGCGCCTGACGCGGGTCTGGGGCACGCAATAGGTCTTCTCAACGCTGTCCCTTGATGGCCAGAAGCTGGTACGGCCTTCCTTTTCTGCGTAGTAGTAGAACAGGCCGGATTTCACCATGCCGTAGCTCTGGCAAGCGCCGGGCTCGCGATTCTGCCAGGCCGAGAGGATCCAGCGTCCAGTCTGGACGTCCTGATGCACCAGCGCGATGAAAATCTTTGCCCCGGTCTTGTTGCAAAGGATGAGATTCGTATCGGCGCGCGCCTCTGAAGGCATTGAAAATACGGCTGCAGAGCAAACAGCAAGCGCGGCCAGTGCAGACCGCAGGAACGAAACGGATTTCATTGACAAGCCCCCAATTCCAATCACTCAACGCTCAGGCGGCGGGCTGAATTCCGGTGCCTCTCCCCCGAGGGCTGTGAGAATACTTAAAATGTTAATCACCGCAAGGTTCAGCTGGCGCTCGTTTCGAAGCCCCGACAGAACCCAAAGCGGCTTGGGTTAATTCCATAGACCGGTCGGAAAGCCGGCCGTTCAGGCGTCCGTAAACCTTGAAGACAGCCGGCTGCAAGACAGATCCGAGGGCTATGGCTGCAGCAAGATCCGGGTCTTTGAGGTTGATATCCCCTCGCGCGATTGCGCCTTGCATGATGACGCGCAATTCCTCCACCGCATTTGCGTCGGTTTGAACATAACGCAGGTGAGCATGCTGATTCAGCAGGATGAAGGCGAAGACATCCGGTTCATCATCGAAGAGACGGCACAGAAGCGCCACCAGCTCCCCGATCGTCTCTGGCAGGGGAAGTGCCAGTTCGCCGATGCGCCGGATCTCCTGCGCAAGAGCACCATAGTGGCGCAGGAATATCGCCGAAGCGATCTCTTCCTTCGATGTGAAATAGCGATAAAGAGCCGCGTCAGCGACTCCGACGGCCAGGGCAAGGTCGCGGATCGTCGTGCCATCCACACCTTTGGTCGCAAAGAGGCGCAGGGCCTCCTTCTCGATGCGCAGGCGAGTGGCCACGCCGTCACGGGTGCGTTTGATGACCGGGAGCGCCATGTCACTGCCCCGCCAGGACGCCGAGCTTCTCCCGCACGAGGCGATTGAGCTCGACATAGTCGGTTTTGCCCGAGCCCAGCAGGGGCAGGGCATCGACGGTGATCACGTCGGCCGGCACCATGAGCTCCGTCGCATGGCGTGCCTTCATCCAGGTGAGGACCTCCGCGCGTGAGGCCCCTAGCTTTGTCGTCAACATCACAAGCCGCTCGCCTTTGCGGGCGTCAGGGACGGAGACCACTGCGGGCGCATTTTCAGGCCACAGATCCGCGCAGATCTGTTCGACAGCTGCCAGAGAAACCATTTCCCCTGCGATCTTGGCAAAGCGTTTTGCGCGGCCCTTGATCGTCACAAACTGCAGTTCATCGAGGGTGACGATGTCGCCTGTATCATGCCAGCCCATGGGTGTGCGCTCAAGCTCGCCTGGATTGTCGGCGCGATAGTAGCCCAGCATGATATTGGGCCCGCGCACGATCAGCCGCCCGCCCTCGTCAATGCCCGGCACCGGCTCGATGCGATGCTCGACGCCATTCATCAGGCGCCCGACCGTGCCTGTCTTGTTGAACATCGGCGAGTTCACCGCAAGCACGGGCGCTGTTTCCGTCACGCCGTAGCCTTCCAGAATGCGCTGGCCGAACTTGTCCATGTAGAGGCGGCGCGTCTCGTCCTTCACGCGCTCTGCGCCGGCCACGATGTAGCGCAGGGAGCGCAGGTCATAGGCATTGGCCATGCGCGCATAGCCGGCCAGGAAGGTGTCGGTTCCAAACAGCACGGTCGCATTGAGACCGTAAATGAGTTCGGGGATCTGGCGATAGTGCAGCGGTGAGGGATAGAGATACACCCGCATGCCCGTCAGCGTGCCAAGCAGCAAACCTGCAGTCAGACCGAAGGAATGGAAGATCGGCAGGGCGTTGAAGAGGATGTCCGATGCATTGATGTCGAAGCGGGCCAGGATCTGCGCAATATTTGCCATGATGTTGCGATGGGACAGGACGACACCTTTCGGCAGACCTTCGGAACCGGATGTGAAGAGGATGACAGCAGGATCGTCCGGCAGGCGCTTGTGCAAGCTGCGCCCGGCGTCAAGAATGCCCCGCAGCTTGTCCGTGGTTGTCACCTTTGCCCGAATGTCTTCGAGGTAATGCAGGGTGACATCCTGCGCGAGAGCTGCAGCCACTGCGCCGAGATTGGCCTTCTCGATAAAGGCGCGCGAGGTGATGACGTTCCTGATGCTTGCGGCCAGACAGGCGGAGCGGAGGTTGGCAACACCCGCCGTGTAGTTCAGCATCGCACAGACACGCCCGGCCTGCTGCAGGCCGAAGAAGGCAATCGCTGCACCATTGGCATTGGGCAGCAGAAGGCCGACGTTCTCGCCTTCGCGGGTGATCTGCGCGAACTTGCGGGCCAGTACCGCGCAGCCGAGGCTGAACCTGGCGCCCGTCAGCGATCCAGAGAAGGGATCTTCGATGACTTTGTGACCACGATCGTTGCGGGCGAACGCGTCCTTCAGGGCGGCATCGAGAGTGACATCCGTGCGGCTCGTCTCGAAGATGAGATCCGACATCACGTCATGCAGGGCAGCACTTGCGGCCATACGGCGCTTGCGGCCCATGAGCGAGGGGTCAAAGGAGAGGCGCCGGGGCGGCAGGAAGGTCACGCGCACCTTGGGAAAGAAGCGGCGTCTGATTTGTGCAGGGGACAAGCGCGTGAACCAGGTGCGCTCGAGTCCCTCAAGGCGCACTGGCACAATCATCGCCTCGGCCTTGTCCGCGATCATGGCTGCACCGTCATAGACCTTCATCAGGCTTCCGGTGACCGTCAGGCGGCCTTCGGGGAAGATCACCAGATGATGGCCCTCGCGCACTTCCTTGATCAGTCCTCGTGTCTGCAGGGGCTTCGTGGGGTCCATCGGATAGCAGCGCGCAATGCCCAGGAAGGGCCTCACCCACCAGGCCTTGGCGATCTGCCAGTCGATGGCAAAGACGGGCTTTTCGTCGAGGATCGACAGGATGACCGGCGCATCGAGGAAGGAGACATGGTTGAGCGCAATGACACAACGCTCGCTGGCCTTCGCCACATTCTCGAGCCCATGGACTTCAAGCCGGAAGGCGAGGCGGAAGAGCGCATTCAGGGCTTCTGCAACAAGACTTCCCGGCAGGCGGCGGAACAGCCAGAGGGCAGCGCCGAAGTTGAGAAGGCCAAGTGCAGCAAGTAGCAGAGGCTCGCTCAGCCCCACCGCCTGGAGAACGGCGACGAGGATGGTGCCGCCGACGATAAAGACCGAGTTCAGAACATTAACACCGGCGATGACGCGCGCGCGTCGGTCCTCGCCAGCCCAGGCCTGAACGGCAGAGAAGATCGGGACAACGAACATGCCGCCTGCTGCTGCCAGACCAGCGACGTCGATAGCAATGCGCACACCGCTTGCGCTTGCCAGAAATGTGCTCAGCGACACGCTCTCGCTGGCCTGCGGAAGGCC
>CAISZN010000403.1 GCA_903889985.1 uncultured Hyphomicrobiales bacterium
AACAAGACCTGTCTCCTTGTCGACTTCCAGATCGACAATGTGAACCGCAAAGCCTGGTCCTGCGCCCGTGACATTCATCTCCGAATGCCCGGAGATGGAGCCCATGGTGTAGGTCGTCTTGCTGGCGATGTCCTTCATGGACAGCGGCGGGAATTCACCCACGTTGGAACTCGCCGGACGGCAGTGACCATCCTCGAAGACGACGCCCTCTTCCGGCACGTTCCAGATCTTGGCAGCACGGCGGCAAAGCTCCGCAACGATCTTGCGCGCGGAGTCGACCACGACCATGCCGCTCGAGAAGGTCGTGCGACTGCCCGCCGTCACGCGGTTGTAGCCCAGCGAATGGGTGTCGGCGAGCACCGCCCGCACCCGGTCGACCGGGATGCCGAACTCTTCCGCCGCCATCATGGCCATGGACATGCGCGAGCCCGCGACGTCAGCCGTGCCCAGTGTGATCGTGACCGTGCCATCGGGCGCAAGGTTCATCGAGCCGGTCGTCTCGCCGCCACGGTTGAACCAGAACCCGCAGGCAATGCCGCGCCCCTGCCCGGCGGGCACGGGTGTGTTGTAATGCTCGCAGGCCTTGGCCGCCTTCAGCGTCTCGATGAAGCCGATCTTGCCGAAGGTCTCGCCATAGATGGTCTTGTGACCATCCGCGATGGCGTTCTTCAGCCGGAAATCGAGCTCATCCATGCCACATTTCTTAGCGAGTTCGCTGACGCAACCCTCGACGCCGAACACCACCTGCGGCACGCAGGGCGCGCGGAACGAGCTGACCTTCGGACGGTTCGACACGACCTCATAGGACACCGTGCGAACATTCTTCAGGTCATAGCGCGTGAGCATGGCCTGGGGCGCATTGGTGAAGGCCGATCCCGTATAGGGCCCCGTCTGGAAGACCAGCGTGGAGTCCACCGCGGTGATCGTGCCGTCTTTCTTGCAACCCATCCTGATGCGCGACTGGGTGCCCGACACCGGGCCTGTACCTTTCAGCACCTCGACGCGGGTCAGCGTCATTTTCACGGGCGCCTTGGCCTTGCGCGCCAGCACGATGGCCACCGGCTCCGTGTAGAAAGTCGTCTTGCCGCCAAAGCCGCCACCGAGTTCCGACTGCTGGATGCGAATCTTCGAGCTCTCGATCTTGAGGATCTCGGTCAGGCGGTCGCGATAGACCCACGGCGCCTGCGTGCAGCACCACAGATCGACCTGCCCATCGTCCGAATAGCTGGCCACGCAGCTCTGCGGCTCGATGTAGCCCTGATGCATGGGTTTGGTGTCATAGGTATGCTCGACGATGAAGTCGGCTTGCGCGAAGCCCTCGTCCACGTTGCCGAGCCCGAGTTCATGGCGCTCGACCACATTGGTGGGCCGCTCAGCATCCGGCCCCTTCACGCCCTTGGTGCGCATGTAGTCATGCAGCACGGGTGCACCAGGCTGCATGGCCTCGACCGGATCGATGACATGCGGCAGCACCTCATATTCGACCTCGATCAGCTTCAGCGCCTTCTTGGCAGCGGACTCGCTGGTGGCGGCAACAGCCGCGACCGGATGTCCTTCCCAGTAGACCTTCTCGCGCGCCATCGCCATGCGGGTCATGTCGCCTGCGCCCGTGCCAGCCTTGATCTCGGGGAAATCATCACGGGTGATGATCGCCTTCACGCCGGGGACGAGCTCGGCCTTGGACGTGTCGATGCGCTTGAGGATCGCATGGGGATGCGGGCTGCGCAGGAACTTGCCCACGAGCATTCCAGGCAGGAAAGAGTCGGCCGCGAACTTGGCGCGGCCGGTGACTTTGTCATAGCCGTCATGCTTGACCGGCGAGGTGCCGAGGATCTTGTAAATACGGTCAGCGTTGAAGCCGGGCTTTTCAAGAATCGATGTCATGGCTCAGGCTCCCCTCATTTCGTGGGCGGCGGCGAGCACCGACCTGATCACCTTGTCATAGCCCGTGCAGCGGCACAGGTTTCCGGCAAGCCAGTAGCGCACCTCGGTTTCCGTCGGATCAGGGTTGCGCTCGAGCAGCGCACGCGCGGCCACGAGAATCCCCGGCGTGCAGATGCCGCACTGGAGGCCATTCAGCTCAAGGAACTTGCGCTGGAGGGGATGCAGTTCGTCGCCCTTCGCCATGCCCTCGATCGTGTCGATTGTCTTGCCTTCCGTCTCGACGGCCAGCACGAGGCAGGAGCAGACGAGCTTGCCATCGACCATGACGCTGCAGGCGCCGCAGTCGCCCGTGGCGCAGCCTTCCTTGGTCCCGGTCAGCGTGAGTTCATCACGCAGGATGTCGAGCAGGGTCTGCTGCGGCTCGCACAGGAACTCGTATTCGTCGCCGTTCACGGTGGTGGTGACGTGATATTTCTTGCTCATGCGATGTGCCTCGCCCGTTCGAGCGCCTTGATGGCCACGCGCCGGGCGAGAACGCCGGCGATCTTGATGCGGAACTCCCGCGTTCCGCGCTTGTCGTCGATGGGACGGCAGGCAGCGCTGGCGGCGGCGGCCAGCTTGTCGAGGGCTGCCTCATCCACCTTGGTGCCAATCAGCGCGTCGGCGCATTCCTTCACAAGGAGGACCGTCGGCGCCACAGCCCCGATGGCCACGCGGGCCGCTGTGCAGGTGCCAGAGGCATCGAGCGTCAGGTTGATGGCGACGCCAACCACCGCAATGTCCATCTCGGTGCGCGGCGTGAAGCGCAGATAGGCATCGCCGGAATGGGACGGCCTTGCCGGCAGGAAGAAGCTCTCGATGATCTCGCCCTTGGCCAGCGAGGTCTTGCCAGGAGCAACCGGAATTTGTTCGACAGGAACCTCGCGAGTGCCATTGGGGCCCACGACGCGGGCAATCGCGCCGGCGGTCACCATCGGGGGCACGCTGTCGGCGCCCGGCGAGGCGTTGCAAAGATTGCCGGTAATGGTCGCCCGCCCCTTCACCTGGATGGAGCCGATCAGCTTTACCCCGTCGATGATACCAGGCCAGGCCGCGTTGAGGCCCGGATGGTCGACCACCGCCATGCCGCTCGCGGTCGCACCGATGCGCCAGCCGCCGGCCTCCTGGGTGATCTTGTTGAGATCAGGGATCCGCTTGATGTCGACGAGCAGGTCCGGCTCGACGAGTTCGGTTTCCATCTGGACGATGACATCGGTGCCACCTGCCAGGACGCGCGTCACTCCACCGGCTGCAGCGAGAGCTTTCACTGCATCGGCAAGGGACCCGGGCGCTTCATAGCGAAGATCGGGCATATCACTCCCTCGGTTGTATTTATCCCGGCATCTTCTCGCGAAACCGAGCCGGAGCGCAACCACCAAAGGAGAATCGTCCAAGCGCCAAGCCAAAAGGCATAGGCCCGGCGGCACTGCGGGTGCATCGCACACGCCAAATAGAAAAAGGGCCCAAGTCAGAGACTTGGGCCTTTTTTGAGAGACTGAATGGTGCGGTCGAGAGGACTCGAACCTCCACTCCGGTTAAAGAACTAGCACCTCAAGCTAGCGCGTCTACCAATTCCGCCACGACCGCAACTCAGGGATGAAGGGCTCTGCCCGACACCGGCGCCGGTCGTCTAACAAATCGACAGTACCGTGACAAGGGCCGCGGGCTTTTTTCCTTCGGCGCTGCTATCAGACAGATGTTCCAGAGTTCCGGACTTTACGTGATGGATTCGTGCTCCGCCCCTGTCCGCCTGTCCACAGGCACCTTGTTTGCAGACCCTCCGGGCCCCCCCGTCGAGTGGGTCGTGGCTTCGGGATTCGTCCCCTACGAACAAGCGGTTGCCGAGATGGAGGCGCGCGCCGAAGCGATTTTCGAAGGACGCGAACCGGAACGGATCTGGCTCGTGGAACATCCCCCGCTCTATACGGCGGGCACCTCGGCCCGCTCGCAGGATCTCGTGGATGCGCGCTTTCCGGTCCACCAGAGCGGGCGTGGCGGGCAATATACCTATCATGGGCCAGGCCAGCGCATCTGCTACACCATGCTCGACCTGCGGCGCAGGCGGCAGGACATCCGCGCTTTCGTCTGTGCCCTGGAGGATTGGGTCATCGCCACGCTCGGCGCCTTCAATGTGCGGGGCGAGCGCAGGGACGGGCGCGTCGGTGTCTGGGTGCCCCGCCCCGACAAGCCACACGGGCTGGATGGATCGCC
>CAISZN010000404.1 GCA_903889985.1 uncultured Hyphomicrobiales bacterium
CTCGCTGGCTCAGGCGTCCGCCCGCCTGCAGCGCCTCGACTCGGCCCAGCAGCGGCCAGAGGAGATTGCCGTCCTGGAGGCAACCCAGCGCCAGATGCAGGCAGCCGTGGAGTTCTCCAGTTCAGAGCTGGCCCGTGTGCGTGCGCTGAATGATCGCAATGTCACCTCCCGCCAGCAGCTCGATCAGGCACAGGCCAATGCGGATCGCGATCGCGCCGCGCTGGAAAATGTCACCAAGCAGATCGAGGTCGGTCGCCTCAGTGCGCGGCGCGAGGATATTGATGCCGCGCGCTTCGTGGTTGAACAGGCAAAGGCGCAGGTTGGCAGCGCCGAGGCCCGCCTGCAGCGCACGCGCGTTTATTCAACCCTCGCGGGCCGCATCCAGGAAATCTATTTCCGCCCCGGCGAAGTGGTCTCCGCAGGCAAGCCCGTGGTGTCCATCCTGCCGCCGGGCCAGTTGAAGCTGCGCTTCTTCGTGGGCGAGAGCGTGCTGCCGTCGCTCAAGATCGGCGCGCCGGTCACCATTGGTTGCGATGGCTGTGGCGCAGGCCTCTCGGCCACGATCAGCTTCATCTCGCAGAGCGCGGAATTCACGCCGCCTGTCATCTACTCGCTCGAGGAGCGCCAGAAGCTCGTTTATAAAATCGAAGCCCGCCCGAGGGATCCGGCTGCGCTGCGGGTCGGCCAGCCCGTCACCGTGCGCCTGCCATGACGGAAGCCCCCCACCTCGGCGAGATCGCCATCGACGTGAAGGGCCTGACGAAGAGCTTTGGCGGCCGCCCGGTCGTCAAGGACCTCTCCATGCAGGTGCGGCGCGGGCAGATCTATGGCTTCCTCGGTCCCAACGGCTCGGGCAAGACCACGACGATCCGCATGCTCTGTGGCTTGCTGACGCCCGACAGCGGCACGGGCACCTGCCTTGGCTATGACATCCTCACACAAAGCGCGATCATCAAGCGCCACGTGGGCTACATGACGCAGAAATTCTCGCTCTATCAGGATCTGTCGATCCGCGAGAATCTGGAATTCGTGGCACGCGTCTATGGCCTCGACAATCCGCGCCAGGCCGCGCGCGAGGCCATCGAGCGACTCGGCCTGTCGGGCCGCGAGAACCAGATTGCGGGAGAGTTGTCCGGTGGCTGGAAGCAGCGACTGGCGCTGGGTGCCTGCACCCTGCCGCAGCCGGATCTTCTCCTGCTCGATGAGCCGACGGCCGGCGTCGATCCCAAGGCGCGCCGAGACTTCTGGAGCGAGATCCATGCGCTGGCCGCCGATGGTCTCACCGTGCTCGTCTCCACCCACTACATGGATGAGGCCGAGCGCTGTCACGAGATCGCCTATATCGCCTATGGCTCGCTGCTGGCACGCGGAACGGTGGAAGAGGTGGTGCGCGCCTCAGGCCTGCACACATGGACTGTCTCAGGTCCTGACCTGAATGCCCTGTCCGAGCGCCTGAAGGGTCTGCCCGGCATCGACATGGTGGCCCCCTTCGGCGCAAGCCTTCATGTGGCGGGCCGCGATGGTGCAGCCCTCGAGGCCGCCATCGCACCCTGGCGCGCGGATGGCGCCTATCACTGGCGGCGTGACGAGCCGATGCTGGAGGATGTCTTCATCGATCTCATGTCCCACGCGAAGGACAATTTCCAATGAGCGCGTCGGACGTCCAGCGCGGCGGCGCGCTCCTGCGCATCTGGGCCATGCTCATCAAGGAGTTCATCCAGCTCCGCCGGGATCGCGTCACGCTGGCCACCATGATCACCGTGCCCCTGATGCAACTTTTTCTCTTCGGCTTTGCGATCAACACGACGCCCCATCACCTGCCGACCGCCGTGCTCATGCAGGAGAACAGCGATCTCGGCCGTTCCATTCTTGCCGCACTTCGCAACACGGCCTTCTTCGATGTGACGGCTGTGTCTGACAGCGAGGAGGAGGCCGATCATCTCCTGCGCGCGGGCAAGGTTCTGTTCATCGTCGAAATTCCCGCTGGCTTCGAGCGCAGCCTGCGACGGGGCGACAAGCCTGCCCTGCTGATTGCCGCCGACGCGAGCGATCCGGTCGCTGCGGGCTCCGCACTGGGTGCGCTCGATCAGGTGGTGCAGAGTGCGCTTTCGCGGGATCGCTTCGCCAGCGGCACGCCCGCCGTGCCGCCCTTCGAAATCCGCCAGCACCGGCGCTACAATCCGGCAGGCTCCTCGCAGATCAACATCGTGCCGGGCCTGCTGGGCACCATCCTCACCATGACCATGCTCTTCTTCACGGCGCTCTCGGTGACGCGCGAGGTGGAGCGCGGGACGATGGAGAGCCTGCTCGCCATGCCCATCCGCCCCATCGAGATCATGCTCGGCAAGATCGCGCCCTATGTGGTGGTGGGCTTTGCCCAGGCCACGCTCATTGTTCTGGCGGGCGTGCTGGTCTTCGGTGTGCCCGTGCTCGGGAACATTTCCCTGTTGGCCGGCCTCTCCATGCTCTTCATCACCACCAACCTGTCGATTGGCTATACCTTCTCGACGGTGGCACAGAACCAGCTGCAGGCCGTGCAGATGACCATCATGTATTTCCTGCCGAACATGCTGCTCTCGGGCTTCATGTTCCCCTTCGCCGGCATGCCCGCCTGGGCACAATGGGTGGGCGAGATGCTGCCGCTGACGCACTATGTGCGCATCGTGCGCGGCATCATGCTGAAGGGGGCGGATTTGTTCGACCTGCAGCACGAGACCCTGTGGCTGGCGGGGCTGATGCTCTTTGCAATGTTCATCGCCGTGCGGCGATTCCGGCAGACGCTGGATTGATGGCTGTTGCCTCAATCTCGCAGGATGGTCTCACTCCCTCTCCCCGCCGCAGGTGGGGAGAGGGCTGGGGTGAGGGGCCCTTGCGATTGGCTCCAAGCTTGGGAGGAGAACCGCAGCACCCTCACCCTGCCCCTCTCCCGCGCGCGGGAGAGGGAACGCGCCTCGATCTCGCAGGATGAGCACTCTCCCTCTCCCCGCCGCAGGTGGGGAGAGGGCTGGGGTGAGGGGCCCTTGCGATTGGCTCCAAGCTTGGGAGGAGAACCGCAGCACCCTCACCCTGCCCCTCTCCCGCGCGCGGGAGAGGGAACGCGCCTCGCCCTCGCAG
>CAISZN010000405.1 GCA_903889985.1 uncultured Hyphomicrobiales bacterium
CTGAGGCATCAAAGTCGGCCTCTTTTGGGTCCTGAAGGCCTTTTCTGGCCGGACTTGTCTCTGCGAGTTTCACAGGATTGAAATATCTGGCAACTGACGAACGTGTTTCCTTGCTTGTCGAATTGACAATCCACAGCACGAGAAAAAAGGCCATCATCGCGGTCATGAAATCGGCAAAGGCGATTTTCCAGACGCCGCCGTGATGACCTTCCTCGCCGCCATGACCGCGACGTCGAACGATCACAATTTCCGTGGGTTCCGTATCGCTCACGCCTCGGTCTCCCCCACAGCCTGCGACAACCATTGCCCCAGATGAGATTCAATCAATGTATCCTGCGCAATGACACGCACATCGGCTCCTTCGGTCTCAACAAGGTCGAGTGATCGAACGCGTCCTGCAAGATGCTTTCGTATGGATTCAAGAAGATCCGCAGACCCCTCAATCCGCAGGATCATGGCCTGGTCCTGCCTAGTCAACGTCTCGATGGACTGCAAGAGCTCACCCAGCATCTTCTCCCGCAGTGCCGGGCGGACAAGATCATTGAGGATGGCCGCAGCCTTCCCGGCGATCATGTCCTGCAATTGCGTCAAGCCTGAATCAAGACGGTCAGCAAGACGTGCGCCTTCGGCCTCGACCCATTCTTCTCGGGCACTTGCCAGGCGGGATTCGATTTGCTCCTGAGCGGATGTTTGAGCTGCGGCGAGAGCTTCTTCATATTCAGCGGCAGCCTCCGCGCGGCCCTGCTCGAGAGCACGATCCGCAGCCTGCTGGGACATATCTTCGTGAGTTTCAGTCGCCTCTTCCTCAGGTAGCGATATGTCGCCAAAATCGAATGCTGGGGGGGAAACAGACGGTGGCGGAACTCGCTGGCGAAAGTCGACGAGCACGCTCGCGATCGGACGAATCATGCCGCGATCCCTTCGCGGATCCACTGCTTCATGATCGCAACGGCCTGCTCCTCATCAGCATCAACGATGTGTTCGAGACGCTGCTGAATGCGGGCCTTGCTGCCAGTTCCGAAATCGGCGAGGGCCGGAGCATCGCTACCATCCAGCGACATCTCCGTCATGATGGGCTGTGGGACAAAGTCATCTGAAGGAAAATTAGGCGATGTGAAGGGAGGGGGAACATAAGAGGGCATACCCATATCCGGGCCGGGCAGGAAGCCCGAAGATGCCATCTCTGCAGAGTCCTGTGATGGCAGGAGCGTGCGAACGACAGGACGAACGCCCAGCGTCAGAACCAGGGCGACGGCACCCAGAGCAGCAAGGGCGCTAACCATTGATCCTGCTTGACGCAACAGAATCTCAGACCAGCCCGGTCCGGAAACCGGCTCGAGATCCTTGGCAGATTCGGAGAAATCAAGGGCGGAAACCTTGAGCGTGTCGCCGCGGTCCTTCTTGATGCCAGCAGCCGACGTCACCAGGGCTTCGATCTCGGCGATCTGGGCCGCAACCTGATCAGCCTTCGCCTCAGAGCCGAGCGCTGCGACCAGGGCTGGACGATTGACAAGCACTGCAACCGAAAGGTTCTCGAGCTCGTAGCCAGCGGTGACGGTCGAGACCGTCTTCGACGACATCTCGTAGTTCGTAAGCTCTTCTCGCTTCTGGTTTTCCTCGTTGGATGTCTTGCCATCGCTGTTGCGCGAGGTGCCCTGCGGCACATTACGGTCCACGGATGCGGAGGTTGGCTGCGAGGCATTCGAGGAAACCTGCGTTTCTCGAGTCACACGGACCGACCGTTCGACCTTCGAATCCGGATTGACGATGGTTTCATTGATCTGCTTCTTGTCACCATTGACCCGTGCCAGCACGCTGACCTGAAAGTTCTTGGCACTGAGATAGGGAGTCAAGGTCCGCCGGATCTTTTCCTCCACCTCCTGCGAGATCGTTTTCTCCAGCGTTCGCATTTTGCCGGGAGC
>CAISZN010000406.1 GCA_903889985.1 uncultured Hyphomicrobiales bacterium
CCACGCCGTTGACCCGCACAAGACCTGCTTCAATGGCGGCTCTTGCCTTGGCGCGGCTCTCAAAGAAGCCGCGTTCGACGAGGATGATGTCGGCTCGCTTGGCCATCGTCCGCTCCATTCTTGAAAGACAGCCGAGCTGCGGACACTTGCCTGTTGGGACGTTGCACGCCAGAATGACGCTATTCGATATTTTTTTCATATCATTTTTTCTGAGGATCGACATGCTCTATGACGATCAAACGGCGTCTCAATCCGCTTATGCGATTGTAAACTCCAGTGCTCATCGCAAACCTGCGCCTGTTCTGGGAGCGCCTGGGCTTGTCCAACATTTGGCATACTGGAAGCCTCGCCATTGTAGCGGCCCGCAAGGGCGTAGCGACTGGCATAAGCAGGTTGACTTCTTTTTGTACCGCCTCTTTGCCGTACTTTATAACGATGCGGTGGTGCAAGATTCAGGAGGCGGCCAGCGAGGCAGCGTTCCTGCCTATTTCGATTGCCCGAATTGGGATCAAGCCAGAGCCAAGCTCTATCTGTTCCGGAGCGAAACCGACGTTCGAGCCCACCAGCAGCTCGTACCCTGCAGTCTCGATACTTTCGAAACGCATTTCCGGGCCATCAGCAAGGCGGAGCGCAGCGTTCGATACGAGATCTTCACGCTGTTTACGCGCTTTCACGGGATTCCGATCACGGTCCGGGCCGAATTGCGACACGAATTCTGGACGCTTTGCTTCCTTGCGGATTTCTCTCGCCCGATCGAGAGGGGGAGCTGGGCGCTGCAAGCCAAGATGTTCGATGCATTCGAGGAGCTGGCAGCCTTTTTTCAAACGCGAATGTCTCATGATCGTGCAGACGATACGCCGGTCCCGGAGGAGGTGCGTAGCGGGCTCTATCAGTTGAAACGGAATTTCTACGACGATTTCCATAACCTCATTCAGACCGAAATTCTGTTGAACTGCTTGAATGGGTCCGGGAGCAAGCAGGCAGCCATCGGAGAAATATTTGCTGACTTTCGGGGTCTTGCGCTCCATATCGTTGGCAATAACTCAAAACTGGGCCCTTCCTCATTTCGCATAGCCCTTCCTCCGACCGATGGCAGGATATTGCGGCGTCGAGTTGAGGATGTGGATGGAGAGGCCTTTTGCACGTCGCGTTCGCTAAACATTGTCGATGGCCTCTGGCCTGCCATCAGGGAGTTTTTTGCAACGCACGATCCAAAAGACAAGCGCAGGCAAAGTGAAAAGCCTGAGTTCACGATCACACGGTTTCAGAACATGCGGTCCATCTATGTCAGCTCCCTCGGGCGCTACATGTCCAACGATGGCAATGGTGCAGATCCTGTGCGTTTTCTGGTTCTGACATCCTCGCCGAGCCGATGGCAGCTGGGCCGGCTCGTTGAACGTCTCGTCAGCATGGGAACCCTGCGGCTGGCTGCCATCTTCGACATTCAGGCGCTTCAAAGCGCCAGCGACAGACTGCAGGAGGTCAGTGAAGTTTGGAGAAATCGCAAGGCCTCAGGCGCCCTGGATCTCATCAAGAACAAGATCGAGACTGAGCTGATTGAAATTGAATCATCTGTTCCCGGTGGCTTGACCAACCGGATCGAGCGGTCATCCTATTATGTCCATTCCTTTAACAGCATTCTGACCGATATGCGGTTGAACGTTCTGGAGGGTTTCCAGTCCTATCCTGTTTTCGTGCGCAGGCGCATGGGCGGGACCTTCGACTTCATCAAGCGGATCGGGACGAGGCTGGAATCCCTGCGCGGCCAAATGCGATTGTCGCTCGAATCGGAAACGGCTTTCCGCACGATGAAGGCGGCGCGGAAATCTCAGGAACTGCTCGCTCGCGCAGAATGGTTTCTGGTCGCCGGTGGCACCTATTACGTCGGCCATGTTCTTGTTGAACTGACCGATCACGAATTCCCCGTTTCACCAATGAAGATCTATGCAGGGGTATTTGCCGCCTGGATCGTCGGGATCTGGGGCTATAGGCGCGTTCGTGCAAAACATGGGCGCGCCGACCACCAGACGTGATCGTCGGCCTCCAGGCGCGATTAGGCAATGAGGCTCTGCGCCTCACCTTCGCGTCCAAGCGCAGTGAGGACCTTTCGCACGATGCCCTTCGCATCGAGGCCCGCCTGCGCATACATGCGCTCGGGCTTGTCATGTTCCTGGTAGGTGTCGGGCAGGGTCAAGGTGCGGACCTTCAGGCGGCCATCGTCGAGCGCACCATCCTCGCTCAGGAATTCGAGCACGCTGGCACCAAAGCCCCCGCTCGAGCCTTCTTCAACGGTGATGAGCACATTGTGCCTTGCCGCGAGCTTTCGCACGAGCTCCCGGTCAATGGGCTTGGCAAAACGCGCATCGGCCACCGTGGTCGAGAGCCCGTGGGCGGCAAGATCTTCCGCAGCCTTGAGCGATTCCGAAAGGCGTGTGCCCAGCGACAGGATCGCGATCTGCGAGCCCTCGCGCAGGATGCGGCCCTTGCCGATCTCCAGAACTTCGCCACGCTGGGGCAGGTCGATGCCAAAGCCCTCGCCACGCGGATAGCGGAAGGCGATCGGGCCTGAATTGTAAGCGGCCGAAGTGGCCACCATGTGCATCAGCTCGGCTTCATCGGCCGCCGCCATGACCACCATGTTCGGCAGGCAGCACAGGTAGGCAAGGTCGAAGGAGCCTGCATGGGTCGCGCCATCCGCACCCACGAGGCCGGCGCGATCCATGGCGAAGCGAACCGGCAGGTTCTGCAGAGCCACATCATGCACGACCTGGTCATAGCCGCGCTGCAGGAAGGTCGAATAGATCGCGCAGAAAGGCTTGTAGCCTTCCGTTGCAAGGCCTGCGGCAAAGGTCACCGCATGCTGCTCGGCGATGCCCACATCGAAGGTGCGAGTGGGATAAGTCTTGCCGAAGAGATCGAGCCCTGTGCCAGACGGCATGGCGGCGGTGATCGCCACGATCTTGTCGTCATGCCTGGCCTCTTCGATGAGGCTGTCGGCGAAGACCTTCGTGTAGGAGGGCGCATTGGCCTTGGGCTTGGCCTGCGTGCCGGTCACCACGTCGAAGGTGTTCACGCCATGGTATTTGTCGGGTGAGGCTTCCGCCGGCGCATAGCCCTTGCCCTTCTGCGTCACCACATGGACGAGTACCGGGCCGGTCTGCATGTCGTGCACATTCTTCAGGATCGGCAGCAGGTGATCGAGGTTATGGCCATCGATCGGCCCGACATAATAGAAGCCCAGTTCTTCGAACAGGGTACCGCCGGTCCAGAACCCGCGTGAGAACTCTTCCGTGCGCCGGGCCTTGTCGTAGAAGAACTTCGGCAGCTTCTGTGCGAGCTGCTTGGCCGCCTCGCGGATGGAGCGATAGGTCTGGCTCGACACGAGACGAGCGAGATAGGACGACATGGCACCGGTCGGGGGCGCAATCGACATGTCGTTGTCATTGAGGATGACGATCAGGCGCGAATGCATGGCACCCGCATTGTTCATGGCCTCATAGGCCATGCCCGCCGACATGGCGCCGTCGCCAATCACCGCAATCACATTGTTGGTGCCATGCGACAGGTCGCGGGCAACCGCCATGCCTAGCCCGGCCGAGATCGAGGTCGAGGAATGGGCGGCACCGAAGGGGTCATATTCGCTCTCTGACCGGCGGGTGAAGCCGGACAGGCCCCCGCCTTGGCGCAGGGTGCGGATCCGGTCGCGACGCCCGGTCAGGATCTTGTGGGGATAGGCCTGGTGGCCCACGTCCCAGATCAGCCGGTCCCGGGGGGTGTCAAAAATATAGTGGAGGGCAACCGTCAGCTCGACCACACCCAGGCCGGCCCCGAGGTGGCCCCCGGTCACCGAGACAGCGTCAATGGTCTCCCGGCGGAGTTCGTCGGCGAGCTGGCGCAGGTCGGAAGCGGGTAATTTCCGCAGGTCCTGCGGTGTCTTGACCCTGTCGAGAAGCGGCGTTGATGAGGAGCTGGTCACGGTCATTCCTGCGCTGACGGAGCGTTCCGGTCAGGCGGGCAGACGCTTACACCCTGCCTTCGCCAGCCGCAATGCCGCGAGCCTGCATCATATTTCCACATCCGGGGGACTTGCGTCCGGGTCTTGCTGCATTGCAAAAGCCTTGCGGACGGTGCATTCCCAAGCGCGGATGGTGGCTTCCCGGCGCGGGGAGCCAGCCATCGCATTTGGTCCGGAGCATCCGACTGGATCCGTCCAGCGTATAAGCGGCGGCGCAGCCGGCAGGCTGTGGCCCGGATATAGGAACTAGATAAGGCGACCAAGATACGGCAAGTGTGTCCGCACTCTGTCGAATTGTAGGTCTTCGGAAAATCCGCCAAACCAATCCGGTCGCACGGTTTGCGGCAGGGTCCAGATCTCAAAGGGACTTCCATCATGGCGAAATGGGTCTACACCTTCGGTGACGGCAAGGCCGAAGGCACCTCGGATATGCGCAACCTCCTCGGGGGCAAGGGCGCGAATCTCGCTGAGATGTCCAATCTGGGCCTTCCCGTGCCACCGGGCTTCACCATTACGACTGAAGTCTGCACTTGGTTCTACGACAACGGCCGGAAATATCCCGACGAACTGGCAGGACAGGTGAAGGAGGCGCTCGCCCACATCGGCCAGATCGCCGGCCACAGCTTCGGCGACCCCAAGAACCCGCTTCTGGTCTCTGTTCGCTCCGGTGCCCGCGCCTCCATGCCGGGCATGATGGACACGGTGCTGAACCTCGGCCTCAATGACGAAACGGTGGCGGCCGTGGCTGCCTCTGCCGGGGACGAGCGCTTCGCCTTCGATTCCTACCGTCGCTTCATCCAGATGTATTCCAACGTGGTGCTCGACATCGAACATCACAATTTCGAGGAGATCCTCGAGGAGTACAAGGATCACCACAACTACATGCTCGATACCGATCTCAGCGCTGCCGACTGGCGCGAGATCGTGTCGCGCTACAAGGCGCGCGTTCAGGAAGAGCTCGGAAAGCCCTTCCCCCAGGATCCCCATGAGCAGCTCTGGGGGGCTGTGGGCGCTGTCTTTGGCTCGTGGATGAACCAGCGCGCCATCACCTATCGACGCCTCAACGACATTCCGGCCAGCTGGGGCACTGCCGTCAACGTGCAGGCCATGGTCTTCGGCAACATGGGCGAGACCTCGGCCACGGGCGTGGCCTTCACCCGCAATCCCTCGACCGGCGTCAACGAGCTCTATGGCGAGTTCCTCGTCAATGCGCAGGGCGAGGACGTCGTTGCGGGTATCCGCACGCCGCAGAACATCACCGAGAAGGCCCGTAAGGATGCCCATTCGGACAAGCCCTCGATGGAGACCCTCATGCCGGAGGTCTTCAACGAATTCGTCCGCGTGACCCATCTGCTCGAGCGCCACTATCGCGACATGCAGGACATGGAGTTCACCGTCGAGCGCGGCAAGCTGTGGATGCTGCAGACCCGCAATGGCAAGCGCACTGCCAAGGCATCCCTGCGCATTGCCGTGGACCTTGCCAATGATGGCCTGCTGACCAAGGAAGAAGCGATCACGCGCGTTGATCCTGCCTCCCTCGACCAGCTGTTGCATCCCACCATTGATCCCAAGGCCGAGCGCAAGATCGTGGCGACCGGTCTTCCTGCCTCCCCTGGCGCGGCCTCCGGCGAAATCGTCTTCACGTCTGACGAGGCCGAGCAACTGAAGAACGCGGGCCGCAAGGTCATCCTCGTGCGTGTCGAGACGAGCCCGGAAGACATTCACGGCATGCATGCCTCGGAAGGCATTCTGACGACCCGTGGCGGCATGACGTCCCATGCGGCCGTGGTTGCACGCGGCATGGGCAAGCCCTGTGTCTCCGGTGCCGGCACGATCCGCGTCGACTATGCAGCGCAGACACTGACCTCGGGCGGCCGCACCCTCAAGAAGGGCGACATCATCACCATCGACGGTTCGACCGGCCAGGTCCTTGAAGGTGCCATGGCGATGTTGCAGCCGGAGCTCTCGGGGGACTTCGCCAAGCTCATGGAATGGGCCGATACGGTGCGCCGCATGAAGGTGCGTACCAATGCGGAGACGCCCGCCGATGCGCGTGTTGCCCGCAACTTTGGTGCCGAGGGCATTGGCTTGTGCCGGACCGAACATATGTTCTTCGAGGGCGATCGCATTGTTGCCGTGCGCGAGATGATTCTCGCCGATGATGAGGCTGGCCGCCGTCATGCGCTGGCAAAACTCCTGCCGATCCAGCGCAAG
Organism: uncultured Hyphomicrobiales bacterium; assembly: GCA_903889985.1. Lineage (GTDB taxonomy): Bacteria > Pseudomonadota > Alphaproteobacteria > Rhizobiales > Beijerinckiaceae > Terripilifer. The sequence continues at coordinate 6,230 of CAISZN010000406.1, forward strand.
GATTTTGCGGAGCTTTTCGAAATCATGTCCGGCCTGCCGGTGACAATCCGACTGCTGGATCCGCCTCTGCATGAATTCCTGCCGCATACCGACGCAGAAATCGCCGAAGTGGCAAAAGCCATGGGCGTCAGCGGCGACAAGCTGCGGCAGCGCGCGTCCGAGCTGCATGAGTTCAACCCCATGCTCGGCTTCCGGGGTGTTCGCATCGCGATCCGCTATCCCGAAATCGCGGAGATGCAGGCGCGTGCCATCTTTGAAGGTGCAGTTGAAGCGGGCAAGGTGACCGGCACGCCGGTGACGGCCGAGATCATGGTCCCGCTCGTTATGACTTTGGCCGAGCTCGACCTCATCAAGGCGCGCATTGTCGCCATGGCTGAGGCGGTGGCCAAGGAAACGGGGGTCACTGTGCCCTATCAGGTTGGCACGATGATCGAGCTGCCCCGAGCAGCCCTGCGCGCTGGAGATATCGCGAAGACGGCCGAATTCTTCTCCTTCGGCACGAATGACCTTACCCAGACGACGCTCGGCATCTCACGCGACGATGCCTCGTCCTTCCTTGGCTCCTACACAGCCAAGGGCATTCTGGCGGCTGACCCCTTCGTCACCCTTGATCAGGAGGGCGTGGGCGAACTGGTGATGCTGGCGGCCGAACGTGGTCGCCAGACCCGTGCCGCCATCAAACTTGGCATCTGCGGCGAGCATGGTGGCGATCCTGCCTCCATCGCCTTCTGCGAAACGGCCGGGCTTGATTACGTGTCCTGTTCACCCTTCCGCGTGCCGATTGCCAAACTTGCGGCGGCGCAGGCGGCGCTCGGCAAGAAAGCCGCCAGCACCGCCTGATAAAAAGGGGAGGGGAGGATGGCGGCGATCTTCGGACGGGCGCGGAAGATTTATTCCGCGCTCATGGCTCTGACCGGTGTGCTGCTGGCAATGGCCGTCAGCACCTGGCCGGCCATGCTGAAATGGCCAGTCCCCCCGATGATGATCATCATCGCAGCCTCCCTTGCGATCGACGTGATCCTGTTCTGGCTGGTGTCGATTGGCCGTAGTGATGCACTCGACATGAATGGCCGGATCATCGGCTTCTTCACCAGTGCAGCACTTTATGTGATCGTGGGGCTTACCCTCTCGCGCGGCGCCGGGATCGGCATATGACCTGTCCGAGGCACACTTAGCCGGGGCATTGATCAGCGCAGTGCCTGCCATAGCAGGGTCACTGCGGCCGCCAGCATGACGATGAAGGTCCCGCCCGCGCCGACGCCACGCGCCGCTGTGTTCATTCGCTTGGCATCAAGTCCGAAGGGATGAATGATACGGGCCACGAGCAGGACTGCGCCAAGGGCATGAACCCAGCCTTTCGGCCCGCCATTGGCTTCGACCAGCGCAATTAGCAGCACGGCAAAAGGGACTGATTCGACGAAGTTCATATGCCGGCGATCTGCGACCAGAAGGCTGCTATCTCCCGGTCCGAGCGATGGGCCGCCATGGGAGCGGGCGCGGCCAACCGCTCCGACCAGGACGATCAGGATCAGCGTCAGCAGGGCAGCGTAGATCGATGTAATGGGCAGCGGCATGGGCTGTACACTCCGGGTTGCGTCATTTTGAGACGATGGACCCTCGCCCGTCGGTAACCGGTCTTCAAGCTTAAAAGTAGATAACGAATGGATCGGGTATCCTGTCCGGCGCGTCTTCACGCCGGTGCAAGGATTCTTCCCAGCGGACACTCACCGCGGCGTGCCGCGGTCAGACAGGCTGTGTGGCACGCGTATGGGTAGATCTCGCATTGGTTGGGCTTTGGGTGCTGTTGCGCCCTGGTGTCTCGGGATGGGGCTCGTTGTCTCCATCACCGCGGATGCCGGTCAGGACGCCTCCATCGGGGCGAGCCTCGCCGCCATTGCGTCCCGCGCGCCCGACATGCCGGGAGACCTCATCCCCTCGCTCAATCCGCTTTTGCAGCCGATGGCGAGCCTCAACCCTGCCCGGCGGCACCTGGTCCTTGCCAGCCTCTTCGTGGGCGAGCAGGACGACATCATGACCCCGGCCGACGAGATCGAGCCGAAGATCGAGCTCAAGCGCAATGTCCGGAACTTCCCGGCGCTCGATCGGTCCCACAAGGGTGATCCGACGATCGGCCTGAGGCCATCCTTCGATGCGCGCATGCGAGGTCGGGGTGACGTGGCCCGCGCTCAGGTGAGCGACGTGATGTTCAACAAGGATGACTATCTCGCCTACGACGGCTTTGCGCCCTCTGGCGGCATGGTCCCCGGCCCCGACAGCGTTGCTACTTTCGAGCCCTTCGGCGAAACCGACCTATCTGGCACGACCCAGTCGACGGAAGGCAGCGGCTCTCCCAGTCAGGCAGGGTCTGTGCCGACCGTGCGCCTGCATGGCACGCCGCGCAGCCTCGATGGGTCGACACCGACCACCCCGCGCGCCGTGGCGCTGGCCTCGTCCACGCCGGCTGCGACGGATCGTGGCCCGGTGGAAATCGTCGAGCTTCCTGCTGGCGCACGCGGTGCCTCTCCTGTTCCGCGTGAGACGCCCAACATGTCGCTGGCCTTGCGCACCGCGCCCAGCGGCGAGCGGCCGAACTATGCGTCCCTTTTGACAGATCCTGAGTCTGCCGCTCGTGAGGAGCGCTGCCTTGCCGAGGCGATCTATTTCGAGAGCCGCAGTGAGCCCGAGGAAGGCCAGGCAGCGGTCGCGCAGGTCGTGCTGAACCGTGCCCAGAGCGGGCTCTATCCAACCTCGATCTGCGGCGTGGTCTACCAGAACCGTCACCGCCGCAATGCCTGCCAGTTTTCCTTTGCCTGCGAGGGCAAGGCGCTGCGCATCACCGAACCGGGCCCCTGGGCAACCGCGACCCGCATCGCCCGCGATGTGCTCGATGGCAAGACCTATGTGTCGGATGTGGGCGCCTCGACCCACTATCACGCCAACTACGTGAAGCCCCGCTGGGCGCGTGCGCTCAAGAAGATGGACGTGATCGGATCACATATCTTCTACAAGCTGCGACCCGGCCAGACCTGAGAGGCAACGCAAGGCTCTTTCCAGCATCTTCCCCGCAAAGGGGAGGGTGTCAGCCAGCAACCTTCGAGAAGTCCGCCACCCGATGCATGGCTGCGCGCAGCTCGTTGAGCAGGCGCAGGCGATTGAGGCGCTTGGCAGGATCAGGATCGTTCACGGTCACATCGACGAAGAAAGCATCCACCGGCACACGCAGCTTCGACAGCGCATGCATGGCGCCGGCGAAGTCCTCTTCCGCTACATGATTGCCGGCTTCTGTCGCGGCGCGGTCGATAGCAGCTGCCAGCACATGCTCCGCATGTTCGCTGCGCAGGTTCGGCTCATGCCTGGCAAGGAAGCCCTTGCCGCCATCGGCTTCCTTCTTTTCTTCGGCGCGCAGGATATTGGCCGCGCGCTTGTAGCCGGCAACAAGGTTCTTGCCATCGTCCGTGTCGAGGAAGGAGCCGAGTGCTTCAACGCGACGGACAATCATGAGCAGGTCGTCGGCACCATCCTCACCGATGGCCGCGTCGATGAGGTCGTGCCGCGCGCCCTTGTCCCGCAGATAGACCTTCAGGCGGTCGATGAAGAAAGCGAGGAGGTCAGCAGCCAGCGCCTCTGGCGCCGTCTTAGACTGGACCGAATGTCGCGCAAGAGACTTCACAAAAGCCTGCTTGAGGGACATGCGAATCCCATTCTCCAGCACCAGCCGGATCACGCCCAGCGCCGCACGGCGAAGGGCATAGGGGTCCTTCGAACCTGTTGGCTTCTCGTCGATGGCCCAGAAGCCGACGAGCGTATCGATCTTGTCGGCCAGCGCCACGGCGATGGACACGGGCGCGGTCGGGATGCGGTCGCTCGGACCCTGTGGCTTGTAGTGATCCTCGATGGCGGCCGCGACCGAGGCATCTTCGCCCTGCAGTTCCGCATAGCGCCGTCCCATGAGGCACTGTACTTCGGGGAACTCGCCGACGACCTCGGTCATGAGATCGGCCTTGCACAGCTCTGCCGCGCGTCCTGCAAGCGCTGCATCCGCGCCCACGATGGAGGCAAGTTCCTTCGCATTGGCGATGATGCGATCGACACGCGCGCCTTGCGTGCCGAGCTTCTCGTGGAAGACGATGTCGAGCGCCCGCAGCTTGGCGAGGCGCTGGTCGAGTGGCGTCTCGGCAGCGGTCGCATAATCGGGCAGGGGCTTTCTGTCCGTCTGCCAGAAATAGAGTGCATCAGACAGGCGTGCGCGAACCACACGGCCATTGCCG
>CAISZN010000407.1 GCA_903889985.1 uncultured Hyphomicrobiales bacterium
AAGTCGGGTAGCGATCCCCCGAAGACTGAGGGATCAGCCCTTCTGTGGCTCAGGCGCATCGACCCCGGGTTCCTCCACCTGGGTCCGGGCCCGGGCCTGCTGCTTGCGCCGGCGCAGGTTCTCGCGCAGGGCAGCCGCCAGTCGCTCGGCCTCCAGCGCCTTCTGGCGCCGGGTTTCTTCGGACATGGCGGAGGGTGTGCGGGACTTGGTCATGGCGCGCTCAAGGGCGCCCTTCTAGGCCGGGCCCGCCCCGGACGCAAGGAGTGGCTGGATCAAGGTCATGCCCGGCGGCAAGATGTGATCCAAACAACCTATCTGGAGGACAGCGTGGCTCATCGCGCGTTTCCTGGCTCGGCGCTGCCATCGCTCTCCGGGTTGGCGGCGGGATTGTGACATTCCGCAAGGTGGAGACCCGGCACTTTTGAGTCGAAACTCCCGGAATTGCGCGGGTTTTTCCAACGAAGAGTTAAGAAAATCGGCCCATAAATTCCCAACGGCCCTGCTCGTTTTGGGGCTGCCGGAACAAGGCCATGCTGAGTACGCTCGCCTCCTATCAGATGATCTCCAGCAACCTGGCGAAATGGCAGGCCATGACCCAGGCCGAGCCTGACGTCACGACGGCCACGAATTATTACCAGCAGAATATCGGCTCGGTGAAATCCGTCGACGATTTCCTGAACAACGACAGGCTGTTCACCTATGCGATGACGGCCTTCGGCCTGGGCGACATGTCCTACGCAAAGGGTCTGATCCGGCAGGTCCTGCAGGGGGGTGTCACGGACACCTCGAGCCTCGCCAACACCATGACCGACACGCGGTTCAAGGCCTTCGCGACGGCTTTTGATTTCACGGGCAAGGGCGCCTCAGTCACGACGACAGCGGTCGCGACAACCGACGTCGTCAACAAATACGTCCAGCAGACAACAGAGACCGATGCGGGCCAGCAGAACGATGGCGTTCGCCTCGCTCTCTATTTCCAGCGCATGGCACCCACGATCACCAGCCCCTATCAGATCCTGGGGGACAAGGCGCTGCTCACCGTCGTGCAGACCGCCCTTGGCATTTCACCCATGACCAGCGCGCAGGATATCGATCTCCAGGCGACCAATATCTCCAGCAAGCTCAACATTGCCGATCTTCAGGATCCGACCAAGGTGCAGAACTTCGTGCAGCGCTTCGCGGCCATGTATGACATGAACAATACGGATCCGACGCAGATCAGCCCTGCACTGAGCCTGTTCAGCACCTCCTCGGGACCGACTTTCAGCACGGATCTGCTGATGAGCCTGCAAAATCTCCGCCTCGGCGGCTGACCGGTCTCAGGCTTTTCTCGGCACCAGATAGTCCTTCGTGATATCGGCGACCTTCGCCGTGCCCGCGAGCCGCATCACGATGGTGAGATTGTCGCGCAGATATTCCAGCACGCTCTGCGCGCCTGCCGTGCCGCCGAGCGCAAGTCCATAGAGCACCGGCCTGCCGCAGCCCACGACCGTCGCACCAAGGGCCAGCGCCTTGAAAACGTCGGTTCCGCGTCGCACCCCGCTGTCGAAGATGATCGGCAACCGACCGCCCACAGCATCGACGATGCGCGGCAGGGCGTCGATGGAAGCCTGCACCCCATCGAAGGCACGCCCACCATGGTTGGAAACATAGACCGCATCCATACCGCGCTGCACGGCGGTGGCGGCGACCCTGGGTGACATGACGCCCTTGACGATCAGCGCACCGCCGAACTCCTTTTTCATGAAGTCGAGATCGTCCCAGTTGAGATCGCGCTTGCGGTCCTCGAAAGCTTTCTCCGCCGCAGCCTGGTCGGAAATCGTGCGGGGCATGTTGCCCTTGCCCAGCGAGGAGGGCGGACGGAAGGCATTGCGGATGTTTTCCTCGCGCGGGAAAGCAAAATTGTTGTCGATTGTCGGTGCGACAGCGGTATATCCGGCAGCCTTGGCGCGCTGCATCAATTCGCGCAGGTAGCCCCGGTCACTTGGCACATAGACCTGGAACCATTTGGGTCCAGGATTGAAGCCGGCAATCTCCTCGAGGCTGAGATTTGACTGCGTCGATGTCACCATCAGCGTGCCCACATTGGCGGCCGCGCGCGAGGGGCCTTCTTCCTTGAGCACATGCGCAAGGCCATGGCTGCCCATGGGTGGAATGAAGATCGGCATCGACAGTTTCGAGCCAAGGATCGTCGCAGAAAGATCGATCTTGCTGACGCCCGAGAGGGACTGCGGTTCGATGTTGATGCGCTCGAAGGCCCGCTGGTTCTCAGCTCT
>CAISZN010000408.1 GCA_903889985.1 uncultured Hyphomicrobiales bacterium
ATATCGACGAAGGCGCTGCCCTCGGTGAAGAAGATCACCATCGTGCGGCCGATCGCCGTGGGCTGTGACCAGAAGAAGGCATCAATAAAACCGGTTACCGCTGCGATTTCCCACAGGATAACGAAGGTCAGGAGAATGCCTGCCTGACATGCGACAAGCGCCCAGGTCGGCCAGATCCGTCGCGAGGGAAGGCGACGGCGAATTTTCTTCGGCTTTCCATTCCCTTCGGAACGCGACGTGAAGAGGCCGAACAGCGACGGACTGAAAGGTGTTGTCTTGGCAGTCATGATGCGGTCCTTGTTCGCGCGTCAGGCGGCCTCGGCCTGCTGCTCACCCAGATGCAGCAGGTCGATGCAGTATTTCTTCATGGCCACGAAACGCGGCGAGCTGATGATGGAGCGGTCGCGTGGCCGTGGCAGGTCGATCGGCAGGGTTTCTATGATCCGGCCGGGGCGGCTCGCCATCACATGGATCTCGTCAGAGAGGAACACGGCTTCCTCGACGTCATGCGTGACAAAGATAACGGTGCGACCAAAGTCAGCAAAAATCTGCAGGAGCCATTCGTGCATCTGCGACTTGGTCTGCGCATCCAGTGCACCAAACGGCTCATCGAGCAGGATGACGTCCCGCTCGACAAGAAGGGTCCGCAACAGCGCTGCGCGCTGGCGCATGCCACCTGAAAGCGAAGAGGGATACTGATTTTCAAATCCGGCAAGTCCGTATTTGCGGATCAGGGGCAAAGCCCTGTCCCTCGCTTCCCTGATGGGAATGCCGCTGATTTCCATTCCGAGAGCAACATTGTCGAGCACGGTGCGCCAAGGCAGCAAGAGGTCCTTCTGCAGCATGTAGCCGACCTGCCCGATATAGCCGGTCGCATCCTGCTCATCGATCAGGACCCGTCCCGTGGTGGGGGCCTGCAATCCCGCGACGATGTTGAAAATGGTGCTCTTGCCGCAACCAGAGGGGCCAATCAGAGACACGAACCGCCCGGCAGGAACAGAAAGGTCGACTGGCGCAAGAGCCGTGAAGGTCTGCCCTCCGGTCTGGAAGGTCATAGACAGATTGTCGAGACGCAATTTCGGTAGGATGGAACCTGCCATCTTCGCCTCCATAAGACCGACCGGGGCTCCCGGTCTTCCGATGCATGACTAGATGCAGAGCCTGTGCCAATGCGAATTCAAATATAATTCCAACAGATTAGGTGAATTGCGGGATTTGCCTCATGGTCAGCATCATCCGCGCGCTCACAGCCCCGCTACGGAATCCACTCGAAACGACCAGCAAAGGTCCCGATCCCATGACGCAGGAGTGTGGGGATTCCGTCGACATGCCAGACAGATAAGACATCCAAGAAGCTGGATCAGCTTTTGTTATGCGGATCAGGCTCAAAAACGCGGCAATCATCATTTGCGGCAACCGGTCTCGCCTCGCGAAACCAATCAGCCATTGCCTCTGCCATAAGGCGGACGCGGGATACTCGTATGCGCTGCCTTCAGCGCCGTTGACCATCGATCCCTCAGATCGTGGAAATAGGGCTCGGTGTGATCAATGCGCTCGTCGACTTCCAGGGTCAGACTGTCGCGCCGGGAAACCGCGATGTCGATCGGCAAGCCCACGCCCAGGTTGGAGCGCATGGTCGAATCCATCGATACCAGCGCAACTTTCAGTCCGTCGTAGATGTCGGAGTTGTATGCGACAGCCCGATCGAGGACTGGCTTTCCGTATTTGTATTCGCCGATCTGGAAATAGGGGGCATCCTGCGAGCATTCGATGAAATTGCCTGCCGAATAGATCATGAAGAGGCGCATGGCATCCCCGGCAATCTGACCACCGAAGAGAAGGGTCACCTCGAACTTGACCTTACTGCTTTCATAGGCATCGCCCTCCAGTTCATGGACGCGTCTGATGGCCCTGCCGATGAACTGCGCAGCGTCGAACATTGTCTTGCAGGTCGTCAGTTTCTCCACTTCTTTCGTCAGTGGATTTTCAAAACCCTCGGAAACGAGATGCATGATGCTCTGGGTCGCCGAGAGATTGCCGGCAGAAGCGATGAGCAACACATGTTTGCCCGGCTCCTGGAAAACATGGAGCTTGCGATAGGTCGATATATTGTCGATCCCGGCATTGGTGCGCGTGTCGGCAATCAGCACGATGCCTTCGCGAACCAGGATCCCGCAGCAGTAGGTCATCGAATTCAGCTCCCTATGTGGGCTCTGCCTAGCACGGCATCAGGCCGGGGGCGAGCCTCGTAGTGAGTGGCTTTCGTAGAAAATTGAGAGGCTTGGCAGATTTCAGGACTGGCTTTGAGACCTGGCCTGTGCGTCGATGATGCGGATTTTCGAGCTATATCCCGCCCCGGCACCCAGCGACCGTGCTGAGCGGATGGGGGCTGCGCCCAAATAATCCAGACCTACTGCGACCCGAATGTGACATTCGCTCGGGCAGACCTTCAGGACAGGGTCGAAGGCGACCCAACCGAGACCCTCGACATAGGACTCAGCCCAGGCATGCTCCATAGTCTGGGCGTCGCCATCCTCACTGTAGAGGTAACCTGACACATAACGCGAAGGGATCTCCAGAACCCGCGAGCAGGTATTGAAGAGCTGGGCGATATCGCGGCAAGTCCCCTTGCCCGAAGAGAGCGCCTGCACCGAAGTCAGGCTATCATCGTCAGCTGGCTGCTTTTCGACGTTCATGCGCGCATGAATCGCCCGCATGAGCAAATGAAGCTGCTCGAGTGGCGCCTTGACGTCCTTGGTCGCTTCAAGCGTAAACCCGCGCAGGACGTCGTCAGGTGTCGTCAGCGTCGTGTCGCGCAGATAAAGCTCCGGCGGAAATCGCTCCAATGAGCCCCTCACGACACCAGCTGTGTCGAAAGTGCGCACCTCGCCATCGATATGCAGGGTCAGGGACGAAATCGATTCCTGAATGCTGAATGTATTCGTCAGATTGCCAAAGGCATCTTCCGACGACGCCAGATGGGAATCTCGATCGACGTCGATGCGCCAGGACAGGACATGCTGGCCCTCTGAATTGCGAGGCGACAGGCGCAGGACCTGGATTAACGAGCGGATCGGCGGCTCAAAACTGAAGCTGCACTCGTGCGAGACCTTGATCAGCATGGTCCTCAGCTCACCAGATATTGCTCGGCGATATTCATGCCGAGCCTACCATTGTCTTCGATGCATTCCGTGATGAACTCATGCAGACCTGTGCTGAAAACATCCTTGATGGAGGAATTCTCGAGGCGGGTCAGAACGGAGCGTGCGTGGCGCTGGCTCGGCCCCTGTCGACCATAGGCCCGACCAATCGCATCCAGAAAGCGGGCAATTTCACCATAGCAGGCGATCAGGGACCGAGGCATCTCCGGTCGCAGGATCAAAAGATCAGCGATGAGCCAGGGCTTGACGCTTTCACGATAGACCCAGTGGTATGACGTCAATGCCGACACGGCGCGCAGGATCGCGGTCCACTGGAA
>CAISZN010000409.1 GCA_903889985.1 uncultured Hyphomicrobiales bacterium
AAGCTGAAGCGCTTCCCTGAGCGCTCCACCTATCGCGTGCTGCGCCCCGAGCTCGATGGCTACTGGCAGTTCTTTGGCCGCATCGACGTGCCCGATGGCTGGTTCTTCCACGCGCCGGTGCCGCCCGGCTCCAAGATCGAGACCTTCGATTCCCTCGGCCTCATCCGCCAAGCAGCGGGCTTCGACGTGGAATGCGAATTCGAGAACCTGTCCTTCTGGCAGATGCGCGTGGCGGTGGCGACGAACTATCAGGTCGGCCGTGTCTTCATCGCAGGCGATGCCGCCCACAGCCATCCGCCCTATGGCGGCTTTGGCCTCAACAACGGTCTCGAAGACATCGTCAACCTCGGCTGGAAGCTGAGCGCCGTGCTGCAAGGCTGGGCTGGCGAGTCCCTGCTCGAGAGCTACAGCAACGAGCGTCGTCCGGTGTTCTGGGAAACGGCGGATGATTTCATCACCTCGCGCATCAAGCGCGATGCAGCCTTCCTGCACCGCTACAACCCGGAGCGGGACGTGGCGGAATTCGAGGCCGCATGGGAAGGCCGCGCCACCGACATCGGGTCGCGCTTCCAGCAATATGAGCCCAACTACGAGGGATCGCCGGTGGTCTTCGGACCACCGGGCGGCGTCAACACGGCCCATGGCAGGCATCAGGTCAAGGCACGGCCGGGCCACCACCTTGCGCCCGTTGGGCTCAGCGATGGCAGCAACACCTTCCGGGCGCTGGGCGACGGCTTCACCCTGCTGGCCTTCGATGCCCCTGCTGCTGCCGTCACGGCTTTCGAAAAAGCTGCCGCCGAGTTGCGCATCCCCCTCAAGGTCGTGCGCGATACGCGCAGCCATGGCCGCGAAGCCTATGAAGCGGGCCTGCTGCTGGTGCGTCCCGACCAATATGTGGTCTGGGCCGGCGATGAGGCGCCTGCCGATGCGGCTGCGGTGTTGAAGCGGACCGTCAGCAAGGCGTGAGGCTCCACCCTCCCCTTGATGGGGAGGGTGGACGTGCGCAGCACGGTGGGGTGGGGTGACGCTGCGATTTCTTCTCGGGTTCGACTGAAGCTGCGGTGTGAGTCATACGCGCGCTGATCGCGCGCTACCCCCACCCCGGAAATGCATGGCATTTCCGACCCTCCCCGCAAGTGGGAGGGTGGTGGGCGCGGTCCTTTGCGCTTTCGTCCGGCGGGGTCCTGTAATATCAATGCCCCATCAATGACGCGCGGCTCCGGGCCGCCTGCCCTGCCATCCTTGGAGAGGAAACAGATGACCGCCACCGGCATGCTCGGACTTGAGTTCGATTTCGAGAAATATCGCCTGAGGCGGTTTGTGGACCAGCTCATCGAGATGGGCGAGGTCGAGATCCACGACGAAGCAGTGCCCCTGACGGGCCTTGCCCCCATCATCGAACAGACACGCAAGGCCGTGCTGTTCAGGCAGGCAGGCCCCGAGCGCTTCGAGATGATCGCCAAGGCCATGGCTGGCCGCAAGCGCCTGCTCGCCGCGCTCAACACGACGCCGGAGAAGGCCTATGATACCCTGCTGAGCCGCATCGCGACTCCGCAGAAGTCCATCGAGGTGCCCTCGAACGAAGCCCCCGTGCATGCGATCAAGATCACCGGCAAGGATGTCGATCTCACCAAGCTGCCCTTCTATCCGCAGCATGAGTTCGACGGCAGCTGCTACATTTCCTCGGGCGTCGATTATGTGATCGACCCGGTGAGCGGGCGTACCAATGTCGGCAGCCGCCGTCTGGCCCTGCGCAACCGGTATCAGTGCGGCACCAACATCACCGCGCCCTCCGACCTCAAGCGTATCATGATGGGCTGCGAGAAGCGCAAGGAGCGCCTGCCGATCAGCTTCACGCTGGCCTGCCATCCGCTCGACTTCTTTGCCGCCACGACGCGCCTGCAGGGCGACGAGCATCACATGATCTCGCATCTGCGCGGCGAGTCGGCACCCTTCGTGAAGTGCCTGACCAACGACATCCTCGTGCCGGCTGATGCGGAGATCGTCATCGAGGGCTATCTGGACGAGCGCGGCTACTACGAGCCCGAAGGGCCCTATGGCGAATACATGGGCTACTATGGTGCGATCCACATGGATCCGGTGTTCACCTGCACCGCCATCACCATGCGCAAGGACGTCATGTACCAGACGCTCCAGCATGGCTCCGCCTTCGTGCTCGACCAGACCGATTCCGCCTGCATGACGGAGCTGCGCGCCGAAGCCACCGCCATGAAGATCCTCAAGGGCGTGGTGGCGGAGCCCGTCGCGGTCAGCCTGCGCTCGCTCGCTGGCGGCGGCGGCACCCTGCGCGTGTCCATCAAGCAGCAGCGGCACGGCGAGGCGCGCAACGCCATGCTCGCCATCTTCGCGGCGATGACGCAGATCAAGCATGTCTATGTCTACGACGAGGACATCGACCCGGCCAATGACGCCCAGTGCGAATGGGCCATGGGCTCGCGCTTCCAGGCCGATGAGGACATCCTCACGATTACCGGCATGATGGGCAAGCCGATGGACCCCTCCCTCAATGGCCGCCGCACCGGCGCCAAGGCGGGCTTCGACTGCACGCGCACCTTCGGGCGGGCGCAGGACATCGTGCTGACCCGCTGCGCCGCGAAGACCTTCAGCGGCCCCGCGCGCTTCCAGACGGTTGAACAGGCGCTGGAATCGAGCCCCATGTTCTATGCGCATCTCGTGGAAGCGGTTGGCAGCAGCGATGGCCGCGAAGTGGCCACGGCGCTCGACGAACTGCGCGAGAATGGCAAGCTGGGGCGTGACAAGGATGGCCGCTACCACCTGGCCGATGGCAAGCCCGGCCTCACCGCCATTGTCGGCAAGCTCTACCACGACCCCAACGAGGGGACCTGAGGGCCTCAGGCTCGCAGCCAGCCATTCCCTCTCCTCGCCGAAGGTGGGGAGAGGGCCAAGGGTGAGGGGCTCCTGCGATTGACTCGGATCATCGAGGAGAACCGCAGCGCCCTCACCCCAACCCTCTCCCGCTAGCGGGAGAGGGAGTTTGAAGCCGCGAGCCTTTACTCCGGCTTGATGTTCGCGGCCTTGGCGACCTCGCTCCACTTGGCCATCTCGGCCTTGATCAGGGCCGCGAATTCCTCTGGCTTATTGCCGATCGGCTCTGCCCCCTCGATCGCAAGACGGTCCTTCATGGATTGGGTCTCGAGGATCCTAGCGGTCTCGGCCTGCAGGCGATTGACGATCTCAGCAGGCGTCCCGGCCGGCGCGAGCAGACCGAACCACTGGATCGCCTCATAGCCCGGTACGCCGGATTCAGCGATGGTCGGCAAGTCGGGCATGAAACGAGAGCGCCTGGCACTCGACATGGCCAAAGCCCGAAGGGTTCCGCCATCAATCTGCGGCTTGGCTGAGAGGAAGTTCACCAGCATGCCTGTCACACGTCCACCGATGATATCGTTGAGCGCAGGCGCAACACCCGTATAGGGGACGTGGACCAGATCGATTCCGGCAGAGATGCGCAACAGTTCCATCGCCATGTGCGGCGCCGTGCCCATTCCCGCAGAGCCATAGGTCAGGGTGCCGGGCCTGGCCCTGGCGTCCTTCAGGAAATCTCCGAAGTTGCGGTAGGGCTCCTGCATGCCCACCACAAGCACATTGGGCAGGGACACCATCTGCGTGATCGGCGCAAAATCCCGCGCCACGTCGTAGGGCAGCTGCTTGTACATGACGTGGTTGATCGCCAGCGTGCTCGCCGACATCAGCAAGGTGTAGCCATCGGCGGGCGATTTCGCGACCACGTCGCTGCCGCGCACGTTGCCTGCACCCGGACGGTTCTCGACGATGAACTGCTGGCGCATCGTCTTTGAAAGCTCGTTGGCCAGCACCCGCGCCACCGTATCCGTCCCGCCACCGGGCGCAGAGGCCACGACGATCTTCACGGTGCGATTGGGCCAGGGGGCCTGCGCGACAACCGCCGGAGCCGCGGCAATCAACAAGGCGAGGCCAAGGCCGATTGATTTCAGCATATGAAACTCCTCAGCCGATGGCGCCCAGGGTCTTGCCTGCGACCTTCACGGGCTCTGCGGCAATCAGCACGAAGGCGATGACACAGGGAACCGTGCCGCGATTGACCCAGTCGTGCACGGTGCCGCGCTGGACGAGGCAATCACCCTGACGGAGCTGGACGACCTTGCCATCGTCGAGAACCATGTCGATCTCGCCGGACATGACGACGGCATAGTCAACGGTCATCGTGCGGTGCATGCGCGGAGCCACGCCCGGGCCATATTGGACGACCCGGAAAATCGCTCCGTCTGCCGCGCACTCTGCAACATCGCGCAGACCGCCATCGCCACTTTCAGTATTATCGACTGGGGTCCTGGCATGTGACCAGATCACGGTGCTCGCATGGCCGGGACGGCGCGAGACGATATTGGTCGTGATCTCGTCATAACGGACGATGGAACGGCTTTCCGCGTCGTGATCCGTCACGACGCGGCGAATGGACAATGACATGCAATCCTCCCGGTCTTCCTTGGCCCAGAGGACTCTTGCATGAAAGCAAGGGCCCGTGAAGCAAGAGCCCCGCTATCCATCAGGCCAACCTGATCAGCACGTTATTTTGCCCGGAAGCGACGCGTCAGGGAGGGCTTTGACCGCTCCTGCACCTGCATTATGATCTCCGCATGAGCGATGACGCGCGACTCCTCGCCGCCTTCAGGTCCATAGACGATGCCAATGCACGCGATCCGCGCGCGGTGGATGTGGACGGGTGCCCTGTGCCTGCCAACCTGATCTACGGCCAGCGCATGAGCGAGGAACTTGCCCGCTTTGCGCCGGAGGCCTCAATCCCGCTCCAGATCGCGGCGCGCGGGCAACATATCGAACGCTGGATCATTCCGCGCAGCGCTTACCCGATGACAAGGCCGGGCTATCACCAATGGCGCCGCCAGTTGCGCGAGCACCACGCGAAACGACTGGCCGAGATCCTCGCACCCATCGGCTATGGCGACGAGACGATCCACCGCGTCGGCGAAATCGTGCGCAAGACCAGGCCAAAGGAAGACGCCGAAGTGCAGACCCTTGAGGACGTCATCTGCATCGTCTTCATGAAATATGAACTC
>CAISZN010000410.1 GCA_903889985.1 uncultured Hyphomicrobiales bacterium
CGCAGCTCGGCTGTCTTTCAAGAATGGAGCGGACGATGGCCAAGCGAGCCGACATCATCCTCGTCGAACGCGGCTTCTTTGAGAGCCGCGCCAAGGCAAGAGCCGCCATTGAAGCAGGTCTTGTGCGGGTCAACGGCGTGGAACTGAAGAAGCCATCCGAACAGGTCGACGAAGAAGCACCCATCGAGGCGAGCGCGCCGCATCCATGGGTGTCGCGCGCCGGGTTGAAGCTCGTTGGTGGACTTGATGCCTTCGGGTTCGATCCCACCGGCAAACTTTGCCTCGATGTCGGCTCCTCGACCGGCGGCTTCACGCAGGTCCTCGTGTCGCGCGGTGCCGAGAAGGTCATCGCCGTCGACGTGGGACACGACCAGCTGCATGCGAGCCTCAGGCAGAATCTGCGGATCCTCTCGCTCGAGGGCACGGATGCAAGGCTGCTGACCCCTGCCCTGCTCGCTGAGCATGGAATTGCCGGAAGGCCGGACATGGTCGTCTGCGACGCGAGTTTCATTTCGCTGAAGCTCGTTCTGCCGGCGGCCCTGGGCCTTTGCACCTCCGGGGCTGAGCTGGTGGCTCTCATCAAGCCGCAGTTCGAAGCAGGGCGGGAGCGGGTGAAGAAGGGCATCGTGCGGGACGGCGCGGTTCACGCCGAAGTCTGCGCAACCATCTCGCAATGGCTCGAGGATCAGGGCTGGACGATCCTGGGTCTGGTGCCCTCGCCCATTGAGGGTGGCGACGGCAACCGGGAATTCCTCGTGGGCGCAAGGCGGCGGTAATGCTGGCCTTGGGGCCCCGAAGCCTCTAAGACCGGCCTTTCATCAGAGACCAGCCCCTTGTCCCAGCAGAGCCTGCACCGCAAACTCATCATCGATCGCTTCGGCCAGCGCGCCGAGGGAATCGCCCGCGACGAGGGCGGCGTGATCTATGTGCCCCATGCGCTGGCGGGCGAGACCGTGATTGCCGAGGTCGACGGTGAACGCGGGCGGCTCGTGGAGGTGGTCGAGGCGAGCCCTGACCGGGTGCCGGCCTTCTGCAGCTATTACGGGACTTGCGGGGGCTGTGCGATCCAGGTACTGGCGCCTGCTGCCTATGCCACATGGAAGCGCGGCCTTGTGGCAGGCGCGCTGACCCATGCGAAGCTCGACGTGCCGCTGGGCGACCTGATCGATGCCCATGGCGCTGGACGGCGCAGGGCGACTTTCCACGCCCGCTTCACCCGCGATGCGCTGGGGCGGTTGCATCGCGAGGTCGGCTTCATGCAGGCCCGCGCCCACCAGATCGTCGATATCGAATCCTGCCCGATCCTTGACCCAGCCATGGCCGGGGCCATCGAGGCGGCCCGCTCCGTGGCAAAGTCCCTTGCCACTTTGCTGAAGCCCCTCGACATGGTGGTGACGGCCACCAACGAAGGGCTCGATCTGGATTTCCGCGGGACCGGAGACCTCGACTTCCGGCACCAGCAGGCGCTGATCGAACTTGCCGACCGCATCGACCTTGCCCGCATCTCGAACCATGGCCGCGTCGTCATCGAGCGGCGTCCGCCCGTGATCGACATGGGCCGGGCCAAGGTTGTCGTGCCTCCGGGCACCTTCCTGCAGGCCACCGCCGAGGGCGAGGCAACGCTGGCCCGTCTGGTGACCGAGGCCATGGGCAAGGCCACCAAGGTGGCTGACCTCTATGCCGGTGTCGGCACCTTCACCCATCGGCTCGCCGAGAAGGCGGAGGTCCATGCGGTGGAATCGGACGCCCCGGCGCTCAAGGCGCTGGAGCGTGCCGCCCACAATACGCCCGGCCTGCGCACGGTCACCACCGAGTGCCGTGACCTGGCCCGCCGCCCGCTCATGGGGGCAGAACTCAACCGTTTCGAGGCCGTGGTCTGCGACCCCCCGCGCGCGGGGGCTGAAGAGCAGATGCGGGCGCTGGCCGCCTCTACCGTTCAAGTGGTCGCCTCTGTGTCCTGCAATGCCCAGACCTTTGCCCGGGATGCCGCCATCCTGATCGCAGGCGGCTATGCCTGCGAGGGCGTGACGCCGGTCGACCAGTTCCGCCATTCGCTCCATGTGGAGCTCGTCGGTACCTTCCGGCGGGCGAAGCAGAAGTCAGCGAAACGACGCAACCTGCTCGGCTGATCCGGACCGGATCGCCATTCGTGAACAGCCCGCCTCTCGCCTGAATGCCAGCCATCGCCTAGAGTGACACCATGTCGACAGCTACTGCCCTTCGTACCGAAAACACCGTGGTCTCCGCATTGGCGGGGATCGTGGGTGACCGTTATGTCCTGACCGACCCCCAGGACATCCAGCCCTATATCATCGAGCAGCGCGACCTCTGGCACGGCAAGGCCCTGTGCGTGGTACGCCCGGCCGATACGGCGCAGGTCAGCGCAGTGCTGAAATTCTGCTCGCAGACCAATACGCCCGTGGTGCCGCAGGGCGGCAATACAGGCCTCGTGGGCGGACAGGTTCCAGACCCCACCGGCACGCAGGTGATCCTTGCGCTGAACCGCATGGACAAGGTGCGCGAGATCGACACCGCTTCCAACACCATGACCGTGGAAGCGGGCCTGACCCTGCTGCGGGTTCAGGAGATCGCCGACGAGAACGATCGGCTCTTCCCGCTCTCGCTTGGGTCGGAAGGCTCCTGCACCATCGGCGGCAACCTCGCCACCAATGCGGGCGGCACCGCCGTGCTCACCTATGGCAATGCGCGCGACCTGGTGAACGGACTCGAAGTGGTGCTTGCCGATGGGCGCATCCTATCGAACCTGTCGAAGCTGAAGAAGGACAATACGGGCTACGACCTGAAGCACCTCTTCATGGGGTCTGAAGGCACGCTCGGCATCATCACCGCCGCCGTCTGCAAGCTCTATCCAAAACCCCGCTCGCGTGAGACGGCCTTCGTGGGCGTGCCTGATCCTACATCGGCCACAGCCTTCCTGACCATAGCGCAGGAAATGGCCGGCAGCGACGTGAAGACGTTCGAGCTGATGCCGCGCATGGGCATCGAGTTCATCGTCAAGCATATCCCGGGCATGCGCGAACCGCTTGAGGGCGCGCACGCCTGGTATGTGCTGATGGAACTCGCCAGCCAGTCGGAGGAGGGCCTCAACGACGTCCTGCTCGGCATTCTCGAAAAGGGCATGGAAGAGGGCCTTGTTGAAGACGCCGCCATCGCGGCCTCGCTCGAACAGCGCAAGACCTTCTGGAAAATTCGCGAGCTCATGTCGGAAGCGCCGAAGTTCGAAGGCGGCTCGATCAAGCATGACATCAGCGTGCCGGTGTCGAAGGTCGCGGAATTTCTCGAAGAGGCCTATCAGGTCGTCGAGACGGTCATTCCCGGCTCGCGCCTCGTGCCCTTCGGGCATCTGGGCGATGGCAACATGCATGCGAATGTCAGCCAGCCCATCGGTGCCGACAAGGAAGAGTTCCTGAACCGCTGGCACGAGATGAACGAGGCGGTGCATGCCATCGTGACGCGCCTCAATGGCTCGATCTCGGCAGAGCACGGCATCGGCATTCTCAAGCGCGACCTGCTGCCTGCGGTGAAGGATCCGGTGTCGCTTGAAGTGATGCGCTCGATTAAGCTGGCGCTTGATCCCAAGGGCATCCTCAATCCCGGCAAAGTGCTCTGAATTTTCGGAACGGCGGGCCCATGCAGGTCCGCCGGCCGGTCTGGAGAAACACCCGTGGAAGCCTTCGATCTCTATTCGCCGGCCATCGACGAAAATCCCTTCCCCTACTACGCGGAACTTCGCGAGAAGCATCCCTGCTACTGGAGCGAGAGCGCGGGGATCTACATCCTCTCGCGCTACGACGACATCGTGCGCGCCGGGCAGGACTGGGAGACTTTTTCGTCGACCGGCGGCAACCTGATCGATGAACTTCCCAACCGCGCCGGTGCGACGCTGGGCACCACCGATCCGCCACGCCACGATCGCCTGCGGGCGCTGGCGCAGGCCGCCTTCATGCGCAAGAACCTGCAGGCGCTGACGGCACCTGCGGAGGAACTGGCGGAAGCCGCGCTCGATCGCATCCTGGCGCGCGGCAGCTTCGAATATGTGGAAGACTTTTCCAGCCAGATCACGGTCGGCCTGCTGTTTCGCGTGATGGGCCTGCCCGACATCGACCACTCGGACCTGCGCCGCAAGGTGATCCTGTCCATCTCGACCGACAAGGCCGTGAAGGGGCGTAACCAGACCCATATCGACGCCTTCAGCTGGATCCGCGGATTCCTGTCGGAGGAAGTGGCCAAGCGCCGCCGCGACCCCAAGGACGATCTCATCACCCATCTCGCCGAAGCCGAGATCGATGGGGACCGGCTGACCGAGCGCGAGATCGAGATGACGACCGCGACCTTCGTCATGGCGGGGGTGGAGTCCCTCTCGAGCTTCATGAGCGTCTTTGCGCTCAACCTGCATGACTACCCGGATGCAAGGCGCCGGGTGGTGGCGGACGTGGGCCTGATTGCGCCAGCCATCGAGGAGAGCCTGCGCTTCAACACCTCGGCCCAGCGCTTCAAGCGCACCGTGGCGAAGGAGGTGGAGCTGCATGGGGTGTCCCTGAAGCCCGGCGACAAGGTGGCGCTGGCCTATGGGTCGGGCAACCGGGACTGGCGAAAGTTCGCGAGTCCGGATGTCTATGAAATCGAGCGCCGGCCACAGGGGCACCTGGGATTCGGCACCGGCAAGCACTTCTGCCTCGGCAGCCAGATGGCGCGGATGGTGACGGAGATCTCCATGCGCTGCTTCCTGAAGCGCATCCCCGAGTACCACCTGACGGGCGAAAAGCTCATGTGGAACTCGTCCTCGAATTTCCGCAGCCCGGTGGCCCTGCCCATGGCTGTGGGCAAAATTTCCTGATTTCTGAAAATAAGCCTTGACAGCGATGCGCTGGTGGGGTAGGAAAGCGGCAGGTTCCGGGATTGCGCCTCGGGGACCGGATCCCTCCCCTGCATGAGGGCCCTTTTCTTCGAAATTGAAGCGACCCGGTCGCCCCTCATCCTCACCTTCTCCCCGCAAGCGGGGCGAAGGGGGCGGAAGCGTTCCAGATCAATTCTTGAAATGCGTCACGCATCGGGGTGCGCTGCTCCCTCTCCCGCCTGCGGGAGAAGGTTGGGGTGAGGGCCTCGGGCGAAGAGCACACACGCGTCAGGAACACCCCTACCCGAACAGGTCCCCCTGCGCCTTGCCCATGGAGGCGGGCCTGCGAACGACCGTATCAGAGCGCTCCACCGGGCCCTGGGGCACCTGAACCTCCGGGCCATCCACCGCCACCTTGTTGAGGGCTGCATCCACGGGGAAGAACTCCAGCACCTCCTCGGCGGCGGGGCGCATGAGGCGGGCGGCGTCCTCGGCGTCGTCCGAGGTGCAATCGAGCCAGGTATCGAAATCCTCCGGCTCGAGGATCACGGGCATGCGGTCGTGCAGGGCCGAGATGAGCCCGTTGGCATGGGTCGTCACGATGCAGGCCGTGTCGACCTCCTCACCATGGGGGCCAATCCACCCCTCCCAGAGGCCCGCCAGCGCCATGGGCTGAGCGTCGCGACGACGGATCAGGAAGGGCTGGGGCGGCGGGGCGCCCTTCTTGCGGGGGCCGGGCGTGCGTCGCCACTCGTAGAAGGCATCGGCAATGAAGATGCAACGCCGCCGGCGCAGGGCATTGCGGAAGCTCGCCTTCTCCGCAACGGTCTCGGAGCGGGCATTGATGACGAGGGGAAAGTCCTTGGGGTCCTTCACGAAGCCAGGAAGGAAGCCCCAGCGCACGAGGACGAAGTGGCGGGCGATCGAGCCGTCGGGGGCCCGCTCGCTGCGCACGATGGGCACGGGCTGGGTCGGCGCCACATTGAAGCGGGCCGGAAAGTTTGGCTGCTCCGCATAGCGGAAGAAGGCCCGCATGGCCTCAGGAGGAAGGGTGATGGCGTAACGACCACACATTCAGAATGGCATCCTGCAGGGCGGCCACATCGCTTTCGGCCCTCTTTGGCAAGAGATCATTATCGAAATCCGCTTATTCTGGGGACAGACTTTTCTCTGCCGGACTCCAAAATGTCCCCGCTTGCGTCCAGGAAGATCCTCGACCACGGCCGCGAGCCGGACTGCGAAACTGCGTCCCATAGCCACGACCTGGCCCACCCGGAATCTGGCCTCGCCAATGACTACCTGAATATCTTCAATGAGTTGATCATGCTGGTGGAGCAACTGCCCAGCATGCCCGAGTTCATGGACGACATTCAGCGCTGGGAACCTCTGAGCTATGTGGAATATTTCCAGCGCTCCAGCCTGCCGGGCAGCCAGGCGGCACTGGTGACCTATCGGGGCCTCGATCCGGCCTTCCGCAACAGCTTCGAGGACCTGACCCGCAGCATCGATCGGGCTGCCCTGCAGGTCGTCAACGAATTGCGGAAACATCAGGGCCGGTTCGGCGATGGCTACCCACGGGGTCTGGAAACACTCTGCCTGCAGGCCAGCGCGACCCTGAGAGGCCTGCTCAGCCAGGCCGCTGCCATGGTCAACCGTGAGCAGGCCGCTGGCTATGAAAAGGCCCAGCAGCGGGTGGACCGGCTGCTGGCAGACCACCTGAAGAACCGTCGGGATTGAGGTCCCCACCCTCCCCCTTGCGGGGAGGGTCGGCAGGGCGGAGCCCTGACGGGGTGGGGGTCGCGCGCGATCAGCGCGCTTTGGACTCAGATTGCAGCTTCAGTCGATTCCGAGAGGAAATCGCAGCGTCACCCCACCCCGCCGTGCTGCGCACGTCGACCCTCCCCATCAAGGGGAGGGTATGGGAAGCGCTGCGGCCCTACTTGCCCTTGCCGACAGCCGCGAGGCTGGCAGGTGAAACACTGTCTGCGGGGACGAAGAAATCCTGCATGAGCGAGGCGGTGGGATCGACGCGGTAGTGGTCGAAGTCGGTCACGCCATGCTCGAAGAGGAAGCTGTCGTCGATCAGGAACTGGCCAGTGAAGGTCCTGGCGGGCTGCTGGAAGATGAGATGGGCTGCATCAGCCACGATCTCGGGCGTGCGGGAGGCGCGCATGAGCATGTCACCGCCCAGCAGGTTCTGCACGGCCGAGGTGGCAATGGTGGTGCGCGGCCACAGGGCGTTGACAGCGATGCCTGCGCCTCGCAATTCGCCAGCAAGCCCAAGCACCACCATGCTCATGCCGAACTTCGCCATGGAATAGGCGGTGTGACCGGAGAACCACTTCTCCTTCATGTCGAGTGGCGGCGACAGCGTGAGGATATGCGGGTTCGATGAATTGCGCAGATGGGGCACCGCATATTTCGATACGAGGAAGGTGCCACGCGCGTTGATCTGATGCATCAGATCGAAGCGCTTCATGTCGGTGGCCTGCGAGTTGGTGAGCGAGATGGCACTCGCATTGTTCACGACGATGTCGATGCCGCCGAACGTCTGCGCAGTCGCCTCGAGCGCATCGCGCACCTGCGCTTCCTCGCGCACATCAACCACCAGCGGCAAAGCCTTGCCCCCGGCGGCCTCGATGTCCTGCGCGGCGGAATAGATCGTGCCGGGAAGCTTTGGATGCGGCTCGGTGGTCTTGGCAGCGATGGCCACATTGGCACCATCGCGGGCGGCACGCAGGCCAATGGCCAGACCGATGCCGCGTGAGGCGCCGGTGATGAACAGGGTCTTGCCTGCGAGCGATCCAGCCATAGGAGTCTCCTCAAAAACTATTTCGACTTCGTCATAAAAGCGGTCATGGCCTGCCGGGCTTCGGGCGACTGCAGGCGTTCGGTAAAGATGCGGGCCTCATCCTCGATGCGCGCGAGGATGGCCTCCTCATCGCCGCGCAAAAGCTTTCGCGTCAGATGCACGGCCATGCGAGGCTTGGCAGCAAGTGCAGTGGCGCGTTGCATTGCATGGGCTGAAAGACTGGCGGCGGGAACAATATCGTTGATGATGCCAAGATCCCTTGCGCGCTCGGCATCGAAGGACTCGCCCAGCAGAAGAAGTTCACTCGCGGTGACGCGACCGACGCGGGCAGGCACAAGCAGGGAGGCTGCGGCTTCCGGCACGAGCCCAAGATCGACAAAGGGCATACGGAAGAAGGCAGAGGGGGCTGCGTAAACGAGGTCGCAATGGAACAGCATGGTCGTGCCGATACCAACAGCAACACCCTCGACGGCGGCCACGAGCGGCAATTCGCAGCGTGCAATGGCACGGACGAAATCGAGCGCGGCGAACCCGCCCTGCCCTGCGTGGGACAGGAAGTCAGCGATGTCATTGCCCGCCGTAAAGCTGCCGCCGCTGCCTTCGATGAGAATAGCGCCACAGGATGAATCCGTCTGGGCCAGGCTGATCGCCTCGATCATGCGCTGGTACATGGCGGTGGTGAGCGCGTTCTTCTTGTCGGGACGGGCAAGCGTGATGCGCTCGACCGCGCCTTCGCGGCGGATGGTGACGAGTTCGCTCATCAGGCCTCCGCCAGCACGAGGGCTGCAGCATGGACTGCTTCGGGGTCCATGACGCTGAGTTCGAGGCCCGAGCTTTCAATGGCCACGTGCTCGGCAAAGAAGCGTGCGACTACGACGCGCGATGCGTGGGCGCGATCAGTGCCATCGGGCGAAAGACCATGGGCCGCAAGGGCCAGATCAGCAAGGCCGGTGCCGCCACGGGCGAGGCCAAAGAGGCGCAGGTAGGGCGTCGCGGCGGCAAGTGCGTCGGGCACGCGTGAAGCGAGCGCACTCACGCACCACTCGGTTGCGCGCACGAAGGACTCGACGCAATCGCCGAGGCGATCAGCCATGTGACCGAAGGCGGGGGCGTTGGTGGCACGCAAGGCTGCGACAGTGGCACGCATCTGCCCGATCTCGTGGCGCATGGCTTCGCCACCGGAGAGGGTGAGCTTGCGGGCGATGAGGTCGATGGCCTGAATGCCGTTGGTGCCCTCATAGATCCCGGCAATGCGCACATCGCGCATGTGCTGCGCGGCACCGGTCTCCTCGATGAAACCCATGCCGCCATGGACCTGCACACCCATGGAGGCGACCTCGTTGCCGATGTCGGTTGAAAAGGCCTTGGCGACCGGCGTGAGCAGGCCGGCGCGCTCGGCCGCCTGCTTGCGCGCCTGCGCATCCTCAGCGCGATGGGAGATGTCGATGGCATTGGCGGTCATCAGGCAGATAAGGCGAGCGGCCTGCGTCTTGGCGCGCATGGTCATGAGCATGCGCTGCACATCGGGATGCAGGACGATGGGTGACATGCCCTGCCCCGCATCGCCTGCAGCCTTGCCCTGCTTGCGGTCGCGCGCATAGGAAAGCGCCTGCTGGGTGGCGCGATCGGCGAGCGCGACACCCTGCACGCCAACGGCAAGGCGCGCGGCGTTCATCATGGTGAACATGCAGGCGAGGCCACGGTTCTCCTCGCCGATGAGCCAGCCCACTGCGCCGCCCTCATCGCCATAGATCATGGTGCAGGTGGGCGAGCCGTGGATGCCCATCTTGTGTTCGAGGCCCGAGCAGCGCAGGTCATTGTGCTTGGCCGGCTTGCCGCTGTCATCGAGCAGGAATTTCGGCACGAGGAAGAGCGAAATGCCGCGCGTGCCGGGAGGCGCATCGGGCAGGCGCGCGAGAACGAGATGCACGATGTTGTCGGTAAGATCGTGCTCGCCATAGGTGATGAAGATCTTCTGGCCGAAGATGCGATAGGTGCCATCGCCCTGGCGCTCCGCCTTGGCGCGCAGCGCGTTGAGATCCGAGCCTGCCTGCGGCTCGGTGAGATTCATCGTGGCCGTCCATTCGCCGGACACGATCTTCTGCAGCCAGATGTCCTTCAGCTCCTGCGAAGCATGGACGCTCAGGGCATCGGCACCGCCAAAGGACAGCAGCGGCCCCAGCATGAAGGCCATGTTGGCCGCACTCCACATGTCGAAACAGGCGGTCTCGACAATGTGGGGCAGGCCCATGCCGCCATATTCAGGCTTGGCAACAAGCCCCTGCCAGCCGCCCTCCTGCCAGCGCGCATAGGCCTCTTTCCAGCCCGGAGCGGTCGTCACGACGCCGTCGGCGAGCTTGGCCCCATGCTGGTCGCCGGCGCGGTTGATGGGGGCGAGCACATCCTCGGCAAAGCGTGCTGCCTCACCCAGAAGGGTTGCTGCCATGCCGTCGGCGAGATCGGCGTAGAGGCCATTCTCAAGCCCGGCGCCGAGACCCGCGCCATGGGTCATGGCGAAAAGGAGGTCATCCACGGGGGCGCGGTAAGTCATGTCCAGCTCCTTCTTCCCTCAGCCTCGTTTGGCGCTTCACTTGACGCCCTGTTCGCAGCGGCCCACAAGGCCCCGCCGAGGCATTCGGTTTATATGTGAACCATCTGCCTTTTGGCCAGTCAAAGTCAAGTCGGACCCGTCGGCAATGCGACTTCCGGACCCACAGACGCAGAGCTACCCCGCCGATGACGCCCATGTGGCGCAGGCGGCCGAGGTTCTGCGCGCCGGCGGGCTCGTCGCCTTTCCCACGGAGACCGTCTACGGGCTCGGCGCGGATGCCACGCAGGGTGAGGCCGTGGCACGAATCTATGCCGCCAAGGGCCGGCCCTCGTTCAATCCGCTGATCTCCCATGTGCCTGACCTCACAACGGCGCAGCGCTACGGGCAGTTCCCTGAACCGGCGCTGGCGCTCGCCAGGGCCTTCTGGCCCGGCCCGCTGACGCTGGTGGTGCCGGCACGGGACAATTGCGCCATCAGTGACCTTGCCCGCGCAGGCCTGCCCAGCGTCGCCCTGCGGGTGCCGGCCCATCCGGTCGCCCGCGCCCTCATTCTTGCGGCAGGCCGGCCGCTCGCCGCTCCCTCGGCCAATCGCTCCGGGCACGTGAGCCCGACGATCGCCAGCCATGTGGCGGCAGACCTCAGCGGGCGCATCGACATGATCCTCGATGGGGGCGCCTGCCCGGTCGGCGTGGAATCGACCATCGTCTCCTGCCTCGATGGACAAGTGCGCCTGCTGCGGCCCGGCGGCGTGTCGCGGGAAGCCATCGAAGCCCTGCTCGGCGCGCCGCTTGCGGGCCTGCCGGACGAGTCCGGGACGAAGCCCGTCGCGCCGGGACTGCTGGCCTCCCACTATGCCCCGCGGGCGCGGGTGCGCCTTGGCGCGACGCAGGCGCTCGCCGGGGAAGCCGTGCTGGATTTCGGCGGGCAGATCACTGGCGGTGCAGGGCCACGGATCGACCTGTCGGCCTCAAGGGATCTTGTGGAAGCGGCCGCGGCGCTGTTTGGTGCCCTGCGCAGCCTCGATGCCACGGGCGTCGCCTGCATCGCTGTGGCTCCGGTGCCGGAGGCCGGGCTTGGGGAGGCGATCAACGACCGGCTCCGCCGTTCGGCGGCAGATCGCTGATTGCATAATCGCAACCTGATTCTTGCAATTGCGGAAGCGCCCCCCTAGCTTGGCCGCCGCGGGAGGACAGGATGGCGCCGTCAATTTCTTGGGATGATTTCAGGCTGGTCAAGGCGATTGCAGATTCGCGCTCGCTTGTTGGTGCGGCCCAGAGCCTCGACCTGAATCATTCGACTGTCTTCCGCCGCCTTGGCTCGCTGGAAGAGCAGCTCGGCACGAAGCTCTTCGAGCGCTCGCGCACGGGCTATGCGCCCACCGCCGCCGGGGAAGAAATGATGCTGCTGGCCGCCAGCATGGATCAGGAGATCACAGACTTTGAGCGCAAGATCGCTGGCCGCGACGTGAAGCCTGCCGGCGACCTGCGCATCACCACCAACGACGCCTTCGTGACCCACCTGCTCACGCCGATGTTTGCAAGCTTCTGCAAGGCCTATCCCGACATCACGCTGGAAGTCATCATCGCCAACCAGTCGCTGAACCTGTCCAAGCGCGATGCGGATGTGGCGATCCGCGCCACGGGCAAGCCGCCGGAAGCCCTTGTTGGCCGGCGCATCACCACGCTGCAATGGGCAGCCTATGCGCCCAAACGCTGGCGGGACGCCGGGCGCAACCTCGATGGCGAGGACATTCCCTGGGTGGGCTTCAGCGAGACCCTCGCCCATCTGAATGCGGCGAACTGGATCTCCTCGACCATCGGCGCGCGGCGCGTGCACTACAAGGTAGATACGGTGCTTGGCCTCACACGCGCCGTGGAGGAGGAGCTTGGCATCGGCCTGCTGCCCTGCTTCATCGGTGACCAGTCGCCCCTGCTCGTGCGGCACGGCGGGCGCCGGGGCGAAATCGCCGGCGAGAGCCTTTGGCTGCTGACCCATGCAGACCTGCGCAACTCCGCCCGCGTGCGGGCCTTCATGGACCATATGTCGGCAGAGCTCACCCGTGCGCGCAGGCTTCTCGAAGGCGAGATCTGACGCGACAGAGCGTCAGCTTGTCGCCCCCCATCCGCTCCCTTACACTTGACGACAATCAAGATCGCTTCAGGCGGATCAGGGGAGAGACCATGCCCGGGAAATGGATTGCGCTTTTTGCGGCCCTTGTCGCCGGCTCTGCAGCCGCGCGTGCCGATGCGGTCTCGGATTTCTACAAGGGCAAGACCGTCCAGTTCGTCGTCGGCTATGGCCCGGGCGGTGGCTATGACGTTTATGCGCGCAGCGTGGCGCGCTACCTCGGCAAGCATATTCCCGGCTCACCCACGGTCGTGGTTGTGAACATGCCCGGCGCGGGCAGCCTGCGCGCCACCAATTATCTCTATTCCACAGCCCCCAAGGACGGCACGGTGCTTGGTGCCTTCGCCCGCGACATGCCGCTGATGGGCATTCTGGGCGGCAACAGCAATGTGCAGTTCGATCCGCGCAAGTTCACCTGGATCGGCTCGGCCTCGAGCGCGGGTGACGACGCCTATCTGCTCTTTGCGCGCAAGGATGCTCCGGTGAAGAGCATTGCCGAAGCAACCAAGCCCGGTGGTCCCGCGATCACCATCGGCGGCACAGCGGAAGGCGCGACCGGCAACGACATCGCCATCTTGATGCGCGACACGATTGGGCTCAACGTCAAGATCATCACGGGCTATCCCGACAGTGGCGCCCTGTTCCTGGCCGTCGACCGCAAGGAGATCGATGGTCGCTTTGTGGGTCTTTCGGCCGTGCAGTCGTCAAAGCGCGACTGGCTTGCTCCCGACAGCACCATTCGGCCGATCCTGCAATTCGCCCGCCAGACACGCCATGCCATGTTCCCGGATGTGCCCACCGCGCGCGAGCTGGCAAAGGATGCGCGCGCCCTTGGCCTCATCGAGATTGCGGAACTACCCTACACATTGTCGCGCCCGATTGCCGCGCCTCCCGGAGTGCCAGCGGACAGGGCAAAGGCTCTGCAGCAGGCCTTTCTTGACATGATCGCGGATCCCGATTTCAAGGCGGATGCCGCCAAGCTTGGTCTCGACGTCAGCCCCGTGCAGGGCGATGAGGCCCTGCGCATGATCGACAAGTTGTCGGCCTCGCCGCCCGAGCTTCTGGATTACATGAGAAAGATGCATCACGAAGAGAAGTGATGCCGCCCATTCACACCACATCATCGACTAGCGAAAAGGGAAGAAACCATGCCGCATGACAACGAAGGCAAGCACTGGCACGAACCCAAGGCCGGCGAGAACGCAGGCTTTGGCAAGTTCAAGCGCCCTGCCATGCCCTATGACCGCTTCATGGAGGCGGAGGGCATTCCCTGTCATCGCGGCATCGGCTGCCGCACCGTGCTCGACCTGCCCATGGCGCCGTGGAAGCGCCTCGGCGGGCGCGGCACCTATGTGCAGCTCTATGGCACCGAAGGCCTGTGGGGCATGTATGTGGTCGAGATTCCGGCCGGTGGCGCGCTGGAGATCGAGCGCCATCTCTATGAGAAGGTCGTGATGGTCGTCGAAGGCCGTGGCTCGACGGAAGTCTGGCAGGAAGGCCAGGTCAGGAAGGCCACCTTCGAATGGCAGAAGGGCTCGCTCTTCTCGGTGCCGCTCAATGCCTTCCATCGCTTCGTGAACGCGACCAATACCCCGGCGATCCTGCTGTGCGGCACGACCGCGCCCAACATCATGAACCTCGTCGACAACCCGCACTTTGTCTTCAACACGCCCTATAACTTCACCGATCGCTATGCGGGCAACGAGGACTACTTCAAGCCGAGCGACGAGATCGAGCCGGACCCGGTGCGCGGCCTTGCCATGAAGCGCACCAACCTGATGCCAGACATCATCACCTCGGAGCTGCCGCTCGACAATCGCCGCTCACCGGGCTACCGCCGCATCGAGCCGCATATGGCAGGCAACCGCTTCTACCTGTGGATCGGCCAGCACGAGACCGGCCGCTACTCCAAGGCGCACAAGCATGCTTCGGCCGCGGTTCTTCTTTGCCTCAAGGGCAAGGGCTATACCTACACCTGGCCGGAAGCGCTCGGCACGACGCCCTGGCAGGACGGCAAGGCCGACAAGGTCATGCGCCAGGATTATGAATATGGCGGGCTGGTCAGCGCAGCTCCCATGTCGGGTGACTGGTTCCACCAGCATTTTGGCGTGAGCAGCGATCCGCTGCGCCTGTCGGCGTGGTTTGGCGCCAACAACTCGACCTCGCGCAAGCCGGGCCTGCCGGGCGAGGGCATCACCGACCGTGGTGCCATCGACCTCAAGAAGGGCGGCGGGGCGATCCCCTATCAC
>CAISZN010000411.1 GCA_903889985.1 uncultured Hyphomicrobiales bacterium
TCCCTCTCCCGCAGGCGGGAGAGGGGACGCACACCTTGATGCGTGACGCCTTTCGAAAATTGAAGCTCGATGCTTCCGCCCCCTTCTCCCCGCCGAAGGTGGGGAGAAGGTGAGGATGAGGGGTGGCGCGGCTCTTCTACGATTGAACGTTGAGAACCGCAGCGCCCTCACCCTAACCCTCTCCCGCAAGCGGGAGAGGGGACGCGCTCACAGAGCGAGCAAGCCTCAGCCGACTTCGGCTTCCTTGGCCCGCTCGGCGCGCTTGCGCTCGTTGGGGTCCAGATGGGCCTTGCGCAGGCGGATCGACTTGGGCGTCACTTCCACGCGCTCGTCGTCCTGGATGTAGGCCAGCGCCTTTTCCAGCGTCATGCGGATCGGCGGGGTCAGGCGGACCGCCTCGTCCTTGCTCTGGGTACGGATGTTGGTGAGCTGCTTGCCCTTGAGCACGTTGATCTCGAGGTCATTGTCGCGGGTATGCTCACCCACGATCATGCCGCGATAGACCTTCCAGCCCGGCTCGATCATCATCGGGCCGCGATCTTCCAGCTTCCACATGGCATAGGCGACAGCCTCGCCCTGCTCGTTGGAAATCAGCACGCCGTTGCGGCGGCCCTGAATCTCGCCGCGATAGGGCGCATATTCATGGAACAGGCGGTTCATGATCGCCGTGCCGCGTGTATCGGTGAGCAACTCGCCCTGATAGCCGATCAGACCGCGGGTCGGGCAGTGGAACACGAGGCGCAGGCGATCGCCGCCAGAGGGGCGCATTTCCAGCATGTCGGCCTTGCGCTCGGCCATCTTCTGCACGACGACGCCCGAATGTTCTTCATCGACGTCGATGACCACTTCCTCGATGGGCTCGAGCAGGTTGCCGTCCTCGTCGCGCTTGAACACCACGCGCGGACGCGAGATCGACAGTTCGAAACCTTCGCGGCGCATGGTCTCGATGAGAATGCCAAGCTGCAATTCGCCACGGCCCGAAACGATGAAGCTTTCGCCAGACGGCGAATCCTCGACCTTCAGTGCCACGTTGCCCTCGGCCTCCTTGTAGAGGCGGGCGCGGATCATGCGGCTGGTGACCTTGTCGCCTTCGGTGCCGGCGAGCGGGCTGTCATTGACCATGAAGGTCATGGACAGGGTCGGCGGATCGATCGGCTGGGCCTGCAGGGGCACGGTCACGTCGAGCGCACAGAGCGTGTCAGCGACGTTGAACTTCTCGAGGCCAGCGATCGCCACGATATCGCCGGCTTCGGCCTCTTCGATCGGCTGGCGCTCGATGCCACGGAAGGCGAGGATCTTCGAGACGCGGCCCTGCTCGACGATGTTGCCCTGGCGGTCGAGCACCTTGACCGGCTGGTTCGGCTTCACCGAACCGGCGAAGACACGGCCCGTGACGATGCGGCCGAGATAGGGGTTGGCCTCGAGCAGGGTGCCCAGCAGGCGGAAGGAGCCCTCTTCGATCTTGGGCTGCGGCACATGCTTGAGCACCAGGTCGAACAGCGGGCCCATGCCCTGATCCTGCGGACCTTCCGGCGCATCGGCCATCCAGCCCTGCTTGGCGGAGCCGTAGATGATCGGGAAGTCGAGCTGCTCGTCGGTGGCGTCCAGAGCCGCGAAGAGGTCGAACACCTCGTTGACCACTTCGGTCACGCGGGCGTCCGGCTTGTCGACCTTGTTGATGCAGACGATCGGCTTCAGGCCGATCTTGAGGGCCTTGCCGACCACGAACTTGGTCTGGGGCATGGGGCCCTCAGCCGCGTCGACCAGCACGATGGCGCTGTCGACCATGGACAGGATGCGCTCCACCTCGCCGCCGAAATCGGCGTGGCCGGGGGTGTCGACGATGTTGACGCGGGTATCCTTCCAGACGACCGAAGTTGCCTTGGCGAGAATGGTGATGCCGCGCTCCTTCTCGAGATCGTTCGAGTCCATCACGCGCTCGGCGACGCGCTGGTTGTCGCGGAAGGCGCCGGACTGCTGGAGCAGGCGATCTACAAGGGTGGTCTTGCCATGATCGACGTGCGCGATGATGGCGATGTTGCGCATATTCATGAGTGTTCTGCTCTGCTTCGCGGCCGGGCTCCGGCAGCCGGCAATGGGTCGTCCTGCCCCGCCCGGATGACGGGTTCATGACAGACCTTATGATTGGGAACGCTGCGGCCGGACCGCTATTTGTGCGGTGCCATACAGCAATCCGGATGATTTGGGAACACCGAACCTGCCATTCAGGCGACGGGAGGACCTTTTCGGCGCCGCCAGCCGGCCCGAACCAGCCAGATTCCCAGGGCCGCGAAGGCGAACCCGACTCCCGAGAAGCTCAGAACGGCCCCCGTGAGGTCGAGTCCCCCGCCCGGCGAGGGCCCCCGCGTCAGCATGTCGAGCAGGATGCCCCCGGTGAACAGGAGCGAGCAGCCACCGGGTAGCCCGATCAGCACGAGGCCGATGAGCAGCATGGTTACCCCGCCTGCGGTCAAAGGGGCATCCGAGATCGACCTGCGGGCCACGACGGCTAAAGTAGCCATTGCCAGAACGGCCCCGGCCAGAATGGCGAGAGCAATCACGGTGGCGGCCCCTTGGGCTGTTCTGGCCGCAGGGCCCGCCGGATGAGGGCAACGCCTGCCACGCAGAGCAGAACCAGCAAGACCAGGAGGCCCCCAAAAGGCACGAGGTCGCCAAGGGAACGCTTCCAGAGGCTGGTCACGAAACTCATGGCTAAAAAGGGGATGCACATGCTGGGCAGCAGCAGGAGCCCGCCAAGGAGGATCAGGAGCGCCTTTCCTATCCCTTTCATAGTGCAGCCTCCGCCGCGCGCAGGGCATCGAGCCGGCGACGGATGCCATCGATGCGCCCGTTCCGGTAGAACAGGTTGTAGGTGTCGAAGGGAATGATCTGGCCGATCGGCGTGACGAAGTGGACGCAGCTGCGCTTCACATTGCCGACGCAGAAGTTATGGGCATCGAGGAACTCGATCACCGTCACCCGGAAGATGTTGTCGTAGCTGAGCCCCTGCGGCACTGGCACGGAAGGCAGGCAGCACAGCAGGGCCGCCACCCGTTCCGCCGCATCATTGGGGCCGGTGGAGAGCGAGAACAGCTCGAAGATGCGCTTCTGCAGCTCGGGATATTTCTCGAAGGAAATGGCGTTGGGAATATCCGCCAGAAACTCATCATGGGCGACAAGCGAGGTGACCGGCGCCACGTTGCGCCCGTTGCGCACGCCGTAGCCAATGGCGATGCCGGTCGGATTGCAGGGAAGCGGAATCATGTCCCCCGGACCGAAGACACCCGAGTCCTCGACGATGCGACGACGGATGTCGGCCAGCGTGATGCGGTCCCGGCGCGGATCGAAATCCTCGTTGCGGCCGGCATCCTGCACCGGCTGGAAGGTGACCCCGCGCACGCAGGACCAGCCCAGCGCATGCTGGATGATGGGCCCCATCTCGGCATCATTGACGCCCTTCTTCACCACGCAGACCAGCGTCGTGGAGATGTTGTGTGTCTCCAGAGCCTGCAGGGCCTGTTCGCGGATGCGGCGCAGATCCGCGCCGCGGATGGTCATCAGTGCATCGCGTTCGAGCGAGTCGAACTGGAGATAGACTTCGAGACCGCGCTTGCGCTTGGCGAGCTCCTCAACAAAGGCCGGGTCCTGCGCGATGCGCAGCCCGTTCGTGTTGATCATGACGTGGCGGATTGGCTTGGACTGGGCGAGGTCGAGGATCTCGAGGAACTGCGGATGCAGGGTCGGCTCACCGCCCGACAGCTGCACCAGGTCGGGCTCGCCTTCGCTGGCCACCAGCGCATCGAGCATGCGCTCCACCGTGGCCACGGGCAGGTGCGTCTGCCGCTGGGGAGAAGAGTCAGCAAAGCACACCGGGCAGGTGAGGTTGCAGTGCTCGTTGATCTCGATGAGGGCGAGGCAGGAATGCTGCTCATGGTCGGGGCACAGGCCGCAATCCCATGGGCAGCCGTAATCGGTGGTCGTCTGCACGGTGAGCGGCCGGTCGCCGGGCTTCAGGAAGCTGCGCTGCCAGCGATAGAAATCCGCATCCGTGGAAATGAGGGCCTTGCGCACCCCATGGGTGCGGCAGCGTTTCTCGTAATAGACGTCCTGCCCCTCGATGCAGATTTTTGCGGGCACGAGCGCGTGGCAGACGTCACAGAGCGAGGTCGTCTGGCCGTAGAACTGATAGGGACGCGCTTTTCGGCTTGGGGCTGTGGACATGCAAAATCCTGAGTCGA
>CAISZN010000412.1 GCA_903889985.1 uncultured Hyphomicrobiales bacterium
CTTGCCAAGAGCTATGTCTGGTCACGGGTTGATCGCTTCGAAACCAACGCCGGTTTCAAGTCCGGCAAGCGAAGGCTTCTGCTGATCGGTGACTCTCAGGCGGCAGACGTTCTGAATGTCCTCTTGGAACGTGGACTCGAACGATCAACCGAAATCATCATGATGCGCGTTAACAGCACCTGCGGCCTTCCCTATCTGCCGTCAAGCATTGATCCTGACGTCTGGTGGTCCAATAATCCGGAGACCGCCAATGCCCCGAAAGTCCGCGAAAAATGCCAGCAGGCGATGGGGCGGATCAAGCAGTCCCGGGCCCTCAGCCAGGCTGATCTCATCGTCGTTGCCTTCCACTGGCGTCCCCTGGCTTTCGATCATGCCGAAGCGGCGGTGCGCAGCATGGCCGACAGGAATTCGAACAAGCTCTGGATCGTGGGATCCAAAACCCTCGGGGCATCGATTCCAGAGACGCTGGCCACAGCAGCCGACATCTCCAGACTTCCCGTCCATGCAGCCAGCCTCATTCCCTCAGAGACACGAGACATCAATCAAAGGCTCCGGACTGCATTCGGGTCAAACTTCGTCGACGTGCTGGGCGGCCTCTGCAAACCTGACGTCGGATGTACGCTGCTCGATGAATCAGGAGCGCCGCTCTTCTCCGACACATTGCATTTCACACCGGAAGGTGCGCGTTTCATCTCACGATTGGATCAAGGTGGATTGTCGCCGCTCTTTCATTCCGCCCCGGTGTCCTCTTTGAATTCGACAGAATGATAGGGGTAGGTGAAACAGGGAAACCAGGTCCGTGCCACCTGTCCCTCAGTCGCTACTTGTCAGTGCGGAAATAGCTCGCATCCTGAAAATGGAATGTGATCTGGAAGCCAGGCCCCTCCTGCTTGCGCCCGCACCTGAAACTCTGTTGATCGAGCCGCGTGAGTTCTGCCGGGATCTGGTAATCGAAATCTGCGTCGCGTCTCCAGGCTGCTGCAGCCTGCGCGAGACATTGCCGAATGAGCCAGTTGGCATTGGCTCTCGTGCGTCCGGTCACCATCGCGGCGGCGCGTGACATCTTGGCTTCGACGGGCGCGCCAGGGCGAGGGGGTGCCTTGAACTCGAACGTGAGGTCGATCTGACCTTCCATAGAGGTGATCGACAGCCCTTCGGTCAGCGGCAGAGAAAAGCGCGCTTCGTTGCAGTCGCTGTTGGCGTCAAGCAACTTGCCACCTTCCCGGGTGTTGATGCGACGGCCCAGATCCACGATCGCGCAGCTGTCAGCGGCTGCAAGCGCAGATGAGCCTGCCACCGACAACATGGCCGCTGTCAAAAGAATGAGGCGGGTCGCGTTCGTGCTCATGGAGGTGCTCATCTTCTGGACCTGTGAGACGGACGAAGCCTTGCAGCGACGTCGCTCATGCAAGATCTGAATATGCCCCAGAGGCGCGCTTCATGGAAAATGGTGCCGATTGAGGGATTCGAACCCCCGACCCCCTCATTACGAATGAGGTGCTCTACCAGCTGAGCTAAATCGGCATGTCCTCACAAGCCGCGAACGGCTCCGGGAAGCGGCTCCTCCATAGACAGAACGCCCGCCCTTGGCAAGCGGGCGGGCTTGGGAAATTGGCCTAGTTGCGGTCGTCGGGCAGGGTCGGCAGCGGCAGCACGGGGATCCCTTCCTCCACGAGGGCCTTGGCTTCCTCGAAGGTGGCCTGGCCGTGAATTGAGCGCTGCGGGGTCTCGCCGTCATGCATGCGGCGCGCTTCCTCGGGAAAACTGCTACCGACGTCGGTGGAGTTTTCCGTCAGCTTCTCATGGAGCTCACGGATCATGGCGCGCACTGCCTGTTGGCGCTCGTCGAGCAGGGCCACCGGCTGCTGGACTGGCGCGGCCTCTGGCATCGGCGCGGGTGTGGCCTCAGCCACTGCCTGCATGGCCTCGCGGCGGGCTTCCTTGCGGCGCGATGTCGAGATGGCGGGTGCCATCATGGCCTTGCTGACCTGTTTGGACTGGCAGGTCGGGCATTCGACGAGGCCGCGTTTCACCTGGGTGTCATAGCTGGCGCTATCAGGAAACCAGCTCTCGAAGCCGTGGGCTGACTCGCAGACGAGGGAATACTTGATCATGGCTGCCGATCAGGACGCGAGCAGGGCGTCGAGCCGACCCGCCTGCTCGAGGGCGTGGAGATCGTCGCAGCCACCCACGTGGGTTTCGCCGATGAAGATCTGCGGCACGCTGCTGCGGCCATTGGCCCGCTGGGCCATGGCGCGCTGGCCGGCGGGGTCGCCATCGACCGAGATTTCCTTGAACGCGACCTTCTTGCGGACCAGCAGGTTCTTGGCGGCGGTGCAATAGGGGCACCAGTCTTTCGTGTAGATCGTGACGTGCGGCATGGATGTCCTCGTTGCACCTTTATATGGCGGCTTTTGCCCTTGTCACAATATGGTCGCGTCTGCGTCGAGCACCACGCGCGCAAATGTGAGCACCTGCACCTCGGCAACGCCGGCGCGGCGCAGGCTGCGGGCCGCCGCATTGGTCGTCGCCCCAGATGTCAGCACATCATCGATGAGCACCACGCAGGCGCCCCGGAGCCGGGGCAGGGCCTCCTCCGCCACACGGAAGGCGCCCTGGAGGTTTGCCTGCCTCTGCAGGCGCGAGAGGCCGACCTGCGGCGGCGTCGCCTTGACGCGCACCAGCGCCTGCGCCTCCCACGGCAGGCCGCAGTCCTGCGACACCGCAGCCGCCAGCAGGGCTGCCTGGTTGAAGCGCCGGGATGCCAGCCGGCGCGGATGCAGGGGGATGGGGACCAGCAGGTCGGCATCCTCCAGCAGCTCGGTCCCGGCACGGGCCATCCAGCGGCCAAGGCAGGGGGCGAGGTCGAGCCGGTCGCCATATTTCAGGCGGTGCACCAGCTGGCGGGCTGGCCCGTCATCGAAGGCGGCCACCGCC
The DNA here is from genome assembly GCA_903889985.1 of uncultured Hyphomicrobiales bacterium. Classification (GTDB taxonomy): domain Bacteria; phylum Pseudomonadota; class Alphaproteobacteria; order Rhizobiales; family Beijerinckiaceae; genus Terripilifer. The sequence goes on from CAISZN010000412.1 coordinate 2,938, forward strand.
CGGGCCCTGTTCCAGACGGGCGGATCGGCCATGGCGGCGGGTGACAGGAGGCCGGGTCCGAGGTCCTGTGCGAAGGGCGTGCCCAGTCTTTCGCAGAAGGGGCGCTCGATGAAACGGATCCGGCGCCAGCAGTCGGCACAGACGGCCCCCGTCATTGACACCGCCCCTCGGCAGGCAAGGCAGGCGGGGGGATAGACGAGGTCCAGCAGCCCCCGTCCGGCCCGTTGCAGGCTTGGTCTCAAAAAATTTCCGGAACGTGCGACCAGCGACCACATGGGGTCAGGAAAGCGCCCCCTTGCTCCGGGAACAAGGGGGATTCCCGCCTTGGGCCATCGCGCCCAATCTCAACCAATCGGTAAGGTCCAAGAACAAAAGCTTACGCGTGGGGCCTTGCATTAACTTCGCGTTAACCATGCCGCGCTCCAATGCGGAGACGAAAAGTTCAATGGGATCAACACCAGTGACCGCCACCGCGCGCGTGCAGCATTCGATCAGCTTCCGGGGACGCTCGCTGCTGGCCTTCGTTCTCAGCCCGCAGCGTCCGCTCGACGGCTGGGTGGCCGAGCTGGCCGAATGGCTGGCCCGCTCGCCGGGATTCTTCCGCAACAAGCCGGTCATCCTGGATCTCACGGGAGCCGCGCCAGACCGTGTCGAGCTCGAACATCTGGTCGGCGCACTGGCAGAGCGCGGCGTTCGGGTCATGGCGCTGGATGGGGTCGAGGAGGCGCTCTGCAGCCCCTCCCTGCCACCACGGGTGACAGGTGGCAGGCCAGCCTCGGCGACCGCCCTGATCGATCCGCCCAAGGCCGAAGCCGCGCCCAGGGGACCCTCCACCCTGCTCATCGACGAGCCGGTGCGTTCGGGCCGCACGATCTTCTACCCCGACGGGGACGTGACCGTGGTTGGCAGCGTCGCCTCGGGCGCCGAGATCATCGCGGGCGGGTCCATCCACATTTACGGCACCCTGCGGGGCCGGGCACTGGCGGGCATGGGCGGGGCGCCCGGCGCCCGCATCTTCTGCAACCGTTTCGAAGCGGAATTTCTGGCCATCGATGGCACCTATCGCACCGCCGATGAGCTCGATCCGTCCCTGCGGGGCCGTGCCATCCAGGCGCGTCGCACGGGGGCCGACATTCACATCACGACTATGGACTGAAGGGAGTAGGTATGGGCAGGGTCGTCGTCGTCACTTCCGGCAAGGGGGGCGTGGGCAAGACCACGACCACCGCAGC
>CAISZN010000413.1 GCA_903889985.1 uncultured Hyphomicrobiales bacterium
CACCATGCGCCGGAATGTGGCACGCGCGAAGTCCTGCGGGCGGCTTCGGAAATCCGCCTCATGGATCGCGAAGGATTCTGCATACATGATTAGGCGGCCGCAGGACATGAAGAGATCGAAATCGGGGAGCGTGATGTCCTCCACCCGAGCACCGAGCTTTTCGAACACCCTTGCGGCCTCATCAAGCGCTGCAATGGTTTCGTGAGACTGCCCCTCAGCATCTGAAAAGAAATGACGGGGTATGCCTATCCGCAGGCCCTGCACACCGCGTCCAATCTTCGCGGTGAAGTCAGGAATGGGCTCATCCGCACAGCCTGGATCGCGCGGATCAAACCCGCAGATCGCCTGCAGACCAAGTGCGGCATCTTCAACAGTCCAGGCCAATGGTCCGCAGTGATCGAGTGCAAAGGATAGCGGAAAGACGCCGCTTCGCGATACGCGACCATAGGTCGGCTTCAAGCCGACAACGCCGCAATAGGCGGCGGGACCGCGAATGGAGCCGCCGGTGTCGGATCCCAGGGCCATGCGCATGAGGCCCGCAGCAACAGCAGCCGCTGATCCTGACGAGGAGCCACCTGGAATACGATCCAGGTTCCAGGGATTGCGTGCGGGGGGAAAGGGCAGATCGAAGCTGGGGCCGCCGAGCGCGAATTCGTGAGTGGCAAGCTTGCCGAGCAGAACGGCGCCCTGCTCCCTCAAACGCTGCGCAACATATGAGTCAGTAAGGGGCACATGGTCGAGACGAAGCTTGGAGTGGCAAGTCGTCCGGATCCCTTTGGTGTCGTAGATGTCCTTCAGTCCATAGGGTATGCCCTGCAGCGGGCCCAGCACCTTTCCCTCCCGGAAGGCCGCGTCCGCCGCCTCTGCATCCTGAAGGGCCCGCTCCGCGGTGATCGTGATAAACGCGTGGATCGCAGGATTGATGCGATCAATGCGTTCGATCGCGTGACGCGTGAGCGCAACTGAGGTCAGGCTGCCTTCGCGCAACTGTCGCGCGGCCTGCGCGATGGTGAGCTCGTGCAGCTGATCCGCGGCAGCATCGCTCACGACAATGCCCTCGTCACGGACTGCATGCGGAATGTTTCATTGGGTTGATCTTCCGGCTTCAGATGCACGCGCAGGACCTTCAGCATGCGATGCAGCTCACGAAAGTCATCAAGCATCTGTCCACGCATATTGGCCGGGACGACAATGGCAGCGCGCGTCGAAAACACGTCGAACTCTCGCTCAAGCGCCGTCTCCTGGTCTGTCTTGTCTGCTGATGTCATGATTCGAGCCCCCAACACACAGTGACTTACCTGATGCACGATACCCTCGGTCTGCCGCTGTCGACGTCAGACCTCACGCATTTGACTGGAGCTTGTATTTCAGAAGAAAATTGTAGGATGCTGCCCAATGTTCGGCAAGCAGATCGTTCAGCCCGTGTTCGAACGCAGACCCTTCCGCCCCATCGTCGAAGGTGCGTTGTAGCCCTTGGCAGAATCGGCCAGCTCATTCGGGAGTGGTGATCGTCGAATCGCGCCAACCCTTTGGCTGTCAGCGGAGCATCGACATCAGCCAGCTTTTGCGTGACGGCCGAGGAAGCTGAGGACGGCCTGGTTGAAGGCACCAGGCAGCTCCCAGTGAGGCGAGTGGCCGCATTCGGGAATGACGATCATTTCGGCGCCAGTTATGCGTTTGACGACATGGCGCATTTGCGATGGTGGTGCGTAGAGGTCAGCCGCGCCCGCAATAAACAGCGTCGGCGCCGTGATCCTCGGAATGGTTGTCCAGTCGGCCTTGTTGGCGGTCTTCACGCCACCGCGCTGTCCGGTCACTGCCTTATGTTCGAGTTCGAGCCAAGCCTCCACGCCTTTCGGATTGGCGGCGCGATATGACGGGCCGAGTTCCTTGAACTCGGGGGGCATCTGCTCGAAGCCATTGAACAACACCCGCTTGCCAAGCTCGATATAGCCTTGATCAGCAATGCCACTGAACGAACCGCAGGAGAAGATCGCGGCGGTCAAGCGATCAGACCGCGAGATGGCATAGTCGAGCGTCACCGAGCAGCCTGCCGCGCCTGCCAGGATGGCAAATTTGCCGACACCCAGTCGATCCATGAGAGCGCCAAGATCATCGGACGGAATGCCACCATTCGCGCCGTCGGTTGCGTCCGACCCGTAATGGCCTCGTCGGGAATAAGCGATGACGCGATATCCAGCTTTGGCAAGCACAGGAATCTGGTAGGGCCACATGAGTGCACTGCCGGACACTGGATGCATCAGCACGACCACTGGACCAGCGCCACCCGTGTCGCGCACCCATAAACGAGTGCCCGGGATTTCGATCAACGACTCCTTCAGGTCCACTTGGGGCGGAATTGGAACGGGAGTCTCGAAAGGGTCTTGTGGAAGCGCCGCAGAGGCTGGGCCGGAGCTGCCTAGATTCCCGGCTAGCGTGACGCCGCCCAACATCGCCGCCTGAAGCGCCAACCTGCGATCCATCTGCATGACGCCTCTCCCTCTTCTGCGGCCGGTCCGGCTTTCTGAAATGTTGACCAGTCCCTCGGTGCACCGCAAGGGAAAAGGCTGGATCCCCCTGAATCATTGAGAAATTGAACCCAACAGTTCGCGTGCAAACGTACCCAATCGAAACGACCCGGGTCTGGGCCTCAACCGCCTGGACTTCCTTCTCATTTCCGGAGTGCGGCGATTGTCCCGTTTCTCCGTCTGGAGAAAATTCGTACCTGAGTCCGCTCCGTCCGCCAGCGACCATCAGCTTCAATGACGTGCACGAAGTCCTACGCCAGATTTGGACTGGCAAGCCGGAAAGAGCCAGGGTGATGGGCATGCGTTCGTCGTCTGACAATCCCGCGCGCCTGACAGGCAAGATAGACCACATGTTGTGTGGATTGTGACAAACGTGACACTCGCGCCGAGAGTACCAAGTAGGATTACTTCATCCAGTTTGTCCTGCGCTGGTTCCAGAATTGGCAGGCATAAAGCGTGCGAGACGATATGACCAACACGCAAGACATCGCTAATGCCTTCGCCGAGCAAATGAAACGCGGCCCGGAAAGCTTGAAGGATGCCTCCGGACGCCCCGCGTCAATCGAAGTGGCACTGTCTGAAGACAGCATGGTCGAACTTGGCACCAATCCCCATTCAGGCTTTTTTCTGCGCCTGCGGGTGCGGCTCGATCAGATCGCGGATGCGCTCCGCGAAGCGCTGATGGCAGATCTCATCAGCCTGAGCGCGGCTTCGCGTTTCGGCACCGGCTGGATTGGTGGCTGCGAGCCCGGCAATACCGTGACGCTTGCGGTCAGTCTGGACGCTACGGCCGATACCCGTGCGATCGCAGCCCTGATCCAGAAGGGCAAATCCATTCTCAGTCCCAATCATCCCGGAGAACGGCAAATGGCGATCGCTGAAAGTCTGCCGGTCGGTGAAAGCTGGCTGCGGATCTAGCCGGAAAGGGGAGAGCCATGTCAAAACACATCTTCGATACCATTTTTTCCAATATCCTCGGCGCTGAGGCTCTGGATGGGTCCAATCAGGTCGAAATGGTCCTGTCCGACCGGCAACTCGCGGTCCGCGTGACGCTTGAGGCCACGCAAAAGTGGATCATCACCGACATGTTCGCGCGTGACGTGCTCGAATACCGGGTTGAATCGCTTGCATTGCTGCATCGCGCGCTGCTGATCATCAACGACGTTGCCGCCCGTACCGGAGACTTCAGTGTCTCGATCGACGGGCGCGACATGCTTGTACTGAGCGGGCGTCTGCGGGCGGAAGGGTTGACCGCCGATGCCTATGCCAATGCCTTTCAGCGTTGGCTCGAACAGGTCGATCTGCTGCGCGACACCGTCGCTGCGATCGGGATGGAGAACTACTCCCTGACATATTCAATACCGGACGAAGGCGTCGCAGAGGAGCAACGCGCATGAACCCCACGAATCAGATCGGGAATTTCTCCCATGCCTCGCTCTGGCAGACACAGATCAGCGACTCGAAAAAGCCGGAGAGCATGCTGTCGAGCGCCAATCTGCGCACCTCGACCTCGCCCAACGCGCTCATCAATTCACAGGAGATGTTCAAGGACTTCTTCAACTCTGAGGTCGCCAAGATTGCCGGCTCTATGGGCGGTGCCACCGCGTCCGGTTTCTCAGAGATCGCCGAGAGCGGACTGAAGTCCATTCTCGAGAAGACCTTCGGCTCGATGACCACCGAACTTCTGGACACCGGTAAGATCACCGATGCCAAGGGCATGATGAAGACTGCCCACGCAGAGGCTCTGGAAGTGTTGGATACCCTGAAGGCAGTCGCTTCGGATATCGATGGCACAAAGTCTGGCGGACCGCTTTCGAAAGTGCCGCAGCTCGTCAAGGGTTCGGATGGCTACAACCTGATCCGCACGGCCCCGAAACTCGAAAATATCGTTTTGAAAGGCGGCGGCGCAAAAGGCATTGGGTATCCCGGCGCGCTCGCCGAAATGCATAAGGCGGGACTGCTTTCGGATCTCAAGCACGTTGCGGGGACCTCCGCAGGCGCCTTGACTGCAGTGTCGCTGGCCGCCGGCCAAAGCCCGGAGAAATTCGAGGAGCTGTCGAAGAAGAGCGCATTCGGACTGATGTTCGGCGGCAGCGATCTGAGCAAGGTTTATCCGGAAGTCGGCTTCAAGAACGGCATCAGCAAGATGGAAGCCAAGCCGATGCTGCAACTGCTGGACTCGGTCCTTTGCGACGAGGTCAAATCTCATTTCGAAGGCAAGAGCTGGCCAGAGCTCAACAGCATGGTCGACAAGTACGTCGAGAACAACCCGACCAAGACCAAAGCCGAGGTGCTCGACCGTCTGATGATCCTGTCGAACCCCGACTACACGTCTGACCGCACAGGCAAGATGGTCACCTTCAACGACATGAAGATGCTGCATGAGCTGGCGCCGGAGAAGTTCAAGGAGATCACCCTGACGGGCTGGGACAGCCATGACCAGCAGCCGATCGTCTTTCGCGCCAACGAGCGTTATGGCGATCTCCCGGTCTGCTTTGCGGCGCGCGCCTCCATGGCACATCCGCTCATCGCGACCGGAATCACGCTGCCAGAGAAATACGGGCACGGCGACCACCCCATCCAGGATGGCGGCATCGGTTCCAACATGCCCAGCGAGGTCTTCTACAACGACGATCGTATCCTGGCGTCGATGGACACCAGCGGCAATACCGACCTCCAGGAGATTCGCTCCCGCACCGCCGTGCTGATCTTCGATGAAGGCGGCAAGGCCCACAAATCCATGCACGACCCCAGCGCCCAGTCGATGACGCCGAAAGGCGCCGGCTGGATCAAGAAAAAAGTCGCCCACAACGAGGGCACGGGCGTCGACAGCAAGATGGACAACCTCAAGCAGTATGGCGCCGGTCCGAATGGCTTTGTCATCGCGCACGGCACGATGGGAACCATGTCGATCATCGCCAAGGACAAGACCAAGATGGCCGCGATTGAAAATTCGCGCGAGATGATGCTCGAACAGATCGCGCTGCGCCAGAATCAGGCCTATGCTGTCGAGGTGGACAGTCCCGAATCCGCTTACATGATGCTTGACCAGAGCGATCGCCGGGCAATCTATGATCAGGGCGCGCCGACGCTCACCAACGACATCACCGAGTCAAACTATCGGGCTGCTCAGGATTTCTACGAACTGGCGCGCTCGGAATTCGAGCGCTGACATATAGGCTGACAAACTGGCCGGCGTCGCAGAAATCCGGTCCAATTGAGAGCCCGTCCGCAGTGCTACCTGCGGGCGGGCTTGCCGCTTGAGCGGCTGCTCCCTCACGCGAGGCTCGAAAACGGTCTGACCCATCTTCTGCCATATGGTTTGTAACATTTCTGCCAATCTGAGCTGCCATTCGGATGCACTCAACTTGACCTTTGGAGACTCACAAGTGTCACCGTCGCATCGAGAGACCCACCTAATTGAACGCATTGGGTGGCTGCGAGCAGCTGTTTTGGGAGCCAATGACGGCATCATCTCAACTGCCAGCCTCATGGTGGGCATCTCTGCAGCCTCGACATCGCTTTCCGAGACTCTTCTTGCAGGTTCGGCGGGCCTCGTGGCTGGTGCCATGTCGATGGCCGCGGGGGAATATGTTTCGGTCAGCTCACAGTCCGACACCGAGGGTGCGGATCTTGAGAAGGAAAGGCGTGAGCTCGCCGAACAGCCTGAAGCTGAGCTGAACGAATTGACACAGATCTACGTGGCACGAGGTGTAGAACCGCTGCTTGCCCGCAAAGTTGCGGAACAAATGACTGCGAAGGATGCCTTTGCAGCCCACTCGCGTGACGAACTGGGGATTGCAGAGCATACCGTCGCACGCCCGGTTCAGGCAGCCCTCACGTCCGCGGTGACGTTTGCGGTTGGGGCAGGCCTGCCGCTGATCCTCGCGATTATTTCGCCAGTACAACACCTGGGAATCGTGATTTCAGGGGGCTCCCTTGTCTGTTTGGCGGCATTGGGAGCGGTGGGCGCGATGGTTGGTGGCGCTGGGGTTCTGAAGCCGACCATTCGGGTCACTTTCTGGGGCGCGCTTGCCATGGCAGCAACTGCGCTCATTGGCTCTCTGGTGGGTCACGCAGTTTGAAGGACGTCCCATCGCAAGGCTGTTAGAATTCCAGGCGCTGCAGGAGCCTTTGAGACTGCTGACCAGGCAGAGGTGACATCCAATGGATAGCGTTCGAGCGGACCAACCCTATAGCCTCCTTAGTCGCGGCTTCCATTGGGTGACAGCATTACTCGTGCTCGTGGCATTTCTCGTGAGTGTTGGCGGGCCAGAGTCTCGCATCTATTCCCAGCAGAACAGCTTCAGCCTCGGACTCCACGAATTATTGGGGCTCACGGTCTTCATCCTCACGGCACTTCGTCTGGTTGCGCGCATCTTTGATCCGCCACCGCCTGCGGTCGAGATGCCCGGCTGGATGCATAGCCTGTCGCGCCTTGTGCATTGGGTTCTGTTCACGCTGCTGATCATCACCCCGCTGAGTGCAATCTGGGCTGTCTGGGCTGAAGGCCATGCGCTGACGCCACTAGGACTGGGGACCCTGAGCCCGATGATTGCAAAGGCAGCCGACTTCGGTTCCACACTCGCAGACATCCATGGGCTCTTGGGAGACGCAATCATGTGGGTCGCCGGCCTGCATGGCGCTGCCGCACTCTATCACCACTTCTGGCTCCGGGATGCGGTTCTGACTGCAATGGTGCCATGGCTTCGGCCGAAGTGACTCCTGCGGATTTTTCAATTCACTCCATGCTGATGATCATATCTCATCCGGCATGTCCGAAGGTGACACCGCCCTCTTTTCCCGCCTGTGAAGTCAAGCAGCGTATCCGTACGACGTGTCGATTGGGTGGTTCCATTTCATCATGCTCGAGCGGCGAAACCTGACGGAACCGGATTGATCGCCGCTCTTTGCGCTTGAGATCCAGACCGCTGGTCATGTGCTCGGGCACATAGGTCCTGTGTCAAAGGCGGGTTTCGATGGCATGAAGCGAGTTCATGTGCAGGATTTATCCCTGTCATGAAGTTGATTTGTCTGTTCCAACCATATCTCTCAGCCGAACAAGAGCCGCACGCAGATCCGAGCGAAGTGCTGATGCACCGATCCCAACACGCACTGAGTTTGGAACGGATGTGCCTGTTCCAAAGGCGGCCGCGGGACTTAGCCCTATGCCCAGCGAGCCAGCCGCCGTCACGAATTTTTCAGGAGTCCACGTGGCTGGCAGGTCAAGCCAGACATGATGTGCGCCAGGCTCGGAGCTGACCGTCATTCCAGTGAGGATCTTCTGCGCCATGTGTTCGCGCTCCACGCTTTCCAATCTGACATCATCGATCACACGAGAGAGTGTTCCCTCCCCGATCCATCGGGTCGCCAATGCAGCCATGAGCGGTGACGCCATCAGGGATGTGCAGCGCAGGATCTCTCCAAGCGCCTGAGCCTCAGAGGCTGAAGGTGCAACAACATAAGCGATACGCAGGCCTGGCGTGGCACACTTGGATAGGGTGGCAATATGGAAGGTGCGCTCCGGACAGATGGATGCAATGGCTCGTGGTGCTTCTGATACAAGTCGACGATAGGGATCGTCCTCCACGATACAAATGTCGTATCGCCGAGCAACTCTGGCGATTTCTCTCCGACGGCTTTCGCTCATGGTGGCAGTCGTCGGATTGTCGGCCGTCGGCACAACATAAAGCGCCCTGAGCCCGCCCTGCTTTGCAGCTTCCTCAACTGAACTGGGAACAAGGCCTTCCCGGTCCATTTCCAACGGTACAATGGTGGCGCCGATATGCCGCGCACTGGCTATGGCTCCCGGGTAAGTCACCGCACCCAGACCAATACGATCACCGCGGTTGAGAACGCGTGAGAATATCGCGTGAAGGGATGCCTGGGCCCCACTGGCGACGACGACTGTCTCGACCTCGACGTGCTCCATAAAATCGTTCAGCCAGTTCGCGCCGGCCAAGCGGTCAACCAGGGATCCCTTAGGTTCGTTGTACTGAAGCAAGGCGCTCCCACCTTTCAGAGCGTCTGCAACCGAGCGGGAAATGCGCCCGGCCAGATCAGCCCGGGCGGGTTGCGATGGAAGGTTGAGCGAGAGATCTACCGGCTTTGTCAGAGTGCGCCATGCAGCCTGTGGTCCGCCACCTGCGACTCTGGTGCCTGCCCGGCCTTGCTGGGCGACGAGGATGCCTCGGAGCTTGGCTTCGTTGAAGGCCCGCGTCACCGTGGTGAGATCAATGCCCAGCGCCGCTGCGACCGCACGTTGGGAGGGCATGCGTTCGCCAGAGGTGATCAGCGAAGCACAGACATCCTCCTCGATTGCCTCCACCAGCCCCATGAACTTGGAACCGGAGCCGACCTTTATTCGCGGCCGCCAAGACATCCCAGCTCCATTTCCGTTCAGATCCATGCATTCATATCCATACATTAATTCATGAATTGGTTTGAGTCCCGCTCTATTTCCATACATTTTGGAGCAGACAAACATTCTGAATGGGTGACGTCATGCCAGCTCAGGAAACTGCTTTTGCGCCCGTGACGCCTGTGATGGCTGGCCTGCGTGGACATTGTCCGCGCTGCGGGAAAGGCCATCTCTTCGAGGGATGGCTCAAGCTGCGCCCGACCTGTGAAGTGTGCGGGCTGGACTATAAATTTGCCGACCCGGCGGATGGTCCCGCATTTTTTGCAATGATGGTCATGTCGTTTCCGGCAACGGGATTTGCCATGTGGCTCGAGATTACCCGTGAGCCGCCCTACTGGGTCCATTTGATCACGACCTTCCCCTTGATGTTCGCCTTATGCGTCCTTCCCCTTCGAGCCTTGAAAGGCTGGCTGGTCTGCTCGCAGTATTATTACAGGGCAGAGGAAGGGCGGTTGGCGCCGCCCGAGCGGCTGGCAACTTCTGACGAGCTGACGCGTGCGTCCAACCGCACCTTGCAGTAATTGCGGCTTTTGCATGAAAGCCGCGCTCGCCAAGGGGGACAGCCAAAAGGCGATTGCGCGCAATCAGCTACCCCAGGCGAACGAGCCTGCGCTCGCGGGAAACCCCTGCCAGAAAGCCAAAATCAATTCTGCACGACTTCTGCGCTGTTGCGTCATCGCGAATATGAATTGAGAGACAACTCGCAAAAGAGGATCGATCCTCAGCTGATCTGGTCAATCGAACGCGAGAGCACTGACCTCTAGTTTTTTGTGAGGAGCCAAGGAGGACTGTCTACTTCGTCAGCGGGTAGCCTTGGCCCCATTCGATGGTTGATTCGAAAGACGTTGCCCTCGGGATCTTCCAGGACGGACTGGATGGCATTGTAATAGGTCTGATAGGGCGCCTTGAGCATTCGCCCGCCAAATTCAATTGCTGCTGCAACACAGCTTTCGACAGCATCAGGTGATGCCACCTCAATGGTCAGATAGGTGCGAACCGGAGCCACCGTTGTCGGGCGACGATGGGTCAAAGCCAAGAGGTCATAGGCCTGCGGGGCATTGAACCCCAATTCAATCGGTCCCGCATCCAGACACCGATAAATGGGAGAGCGATGCGCTTCAATTTCGTCAAAACCGAAGACCCTCGCATAAAATGACGAGAGGGACACAATGTCGTCAGCCAGAATATTGATATAGGCGACATACCCTTTGGCGTTACTTCCCATATCAGGCTCCCGGTGCATATCCATACGATCGACGAAACATCTCAAGCATATGCTCTGCAGACGTACAGACCTCAAACCTGCGTGGTTGGTCGACAGTGACGCATGTGGGAATCGGTTCTATGACAGCATCCGCTCGCGGACTGAAAAAGAATGGCAGCGAGTAGCGATCCCTCTGGCCCTTGTTGTTTTTGACCCTATGCATATTCGATTTGTAGAAACCGTTTGTCCAACGCGCCATCAGATCTCCGAGATTGATGACGAACGTGCCTGAAACTGGAGTTGCCTCAATCCAGTCCCCATGAACGGTCTGCACTTCTAGGCCACCGGAGTCATCCTGCGCCAGAATGGTGATGCCGCCCCAGTCCGTATGGGCACCCGCACCAATCTGATTATAGGCGGACATGGCAGGCTGCGGCGGATACTTGATGAAACGCAACGTCGCGCCCGGCCACTCGAAATATCCTTCAAACCAGTCAGCCGGCAACTGGAGCGACTCCGCCAGCAGTGACATGACGTGTCGACCCAAGGCACAGAGTGCCTCATGGTAGGCCAAAGTCTGTTCTCGAAATCCAACCAGGTCTGGCCACTGATTATGACCCAGTCCGCGCCATCTTCTTTGGGCAACTGGATGATCGTTTGGCAGATCGCTACCGCAATAGAAGCTTTCCTTGAGATCGGGTGGCGCTTTTTCCGAATTCTTGTCCTGACTATCCAGAATTTGCCCGCCAACCGGTTCGTATCCTGCCGTGGTCGGCGAATGCTTCATGTGTATTTTCAGCTTCTCTGCAAGTGGCAGATCGAAGAACTGTTTTGCAGCTTGAAACTGAGATGCAATCAGACTTGCAGCGATGCCGTGATTGGAAATGTAGAAGAAGCCCGTTTCCCTGCAAGCCGCCTGTATGCCCTCCACTGTAGCTTGCCGCGCCGGTGAACCGATTTCAGTCGTTCCGCCCAGATCGATGATCGGGATGGTGTCAGGAGGAGTCGGCGGCGTGTAGATAATCATCTGCGCCTCGCATTGAAAAAACATTTTGTCCTGAACGCCAAGGCTGAGATGTCTGATGAGCCGGAAGACGTCTCGACATTCATGAATGCTATGCGAACCGAAGAGTGCGTCGTCGTCAACTGCATCAAACGGACGAGGACGAACGCGACGCCCATTTGCTCAGCAGGTAGCTGGAAAATTGAGCTGACATGCTCCACGAGTGCACAATCAGCTAACTGACCTATCGCTGTCCGGGCCTCGAGGCGCCACGATCGTGGAAATGGCCCAGGACCTGCTTTGATCTTGGGGAATTTTCTGGAGCAGGAGGCTCTCAAATGATCCGCAGGTTTTTCCTTAAGGGCGCCGCTGCGGCGGCGCTCATCAGTTCAGCAGTGCTGCCGGCCGCGGCGGAGGAAAAAGTCACCTTCATGATCGACTGGCTTCCTGCTGGCGATAAAGCCGCTGTCTACCTGGCTTCCCAGAAAGGCCTATTCGCTGCAGAGGGCCTCAGCGTCACAATCCAATCCGGTCGCGGCTCGTCGGATGTTGTCACCAAGTTGGCGACCGGCTCCGTCGACATGGGTACAGGTGGCCTGTCGGCCCTGATGGAGGCGAAGACCCAGGCGCCCGTCGCGGTGAAAGCCGTTGCATCGATCTATACATTGCCGCCTGATGCAATCTTCACGACCGAAGGCTCTCCTATCAAGGACTTGAAGGATGTGGTCGGCAAGAAAATCGCAACAGCAACCTTCTCGTCGTCAAACGTGGCCTGGCCACTCGTTCTGCAAAGCGTCGGTATTGATCCGACCAAGGTTGATCTCCTGAAGGTCGATCCGGGCGCGCTGGCACCTATGCTGGCCAGCGGCCAGGTCGTAGGGACGATCAACTGGATTACGGTCGCTCCAGGCTTCGAGGCTCCGCTCGCCGAAACGAAGAAAAAGCTGAAGATGATCAAGTGGTCAGATTCCGGCTATCAGAGTTACGGCCTTTCCGTGTTTGCATCCGAGAAGATCATCAAGGAGCGGCCGGAGGTCGTCCGCAAGGTCGTGAAGGCGCTGCTAAAAGCCGATGAGATGGCAATGGCCGATCCCATGTCGGCTGCCGAGGCCTTGAAGGCCTTGGTTCCTGAAATTGATGCAGGAGTGGCGGCAAAACAATATTCCGCTTCCATTCCCCTCATCGATAATCCGATCAGCAAGGCTTCCGGTCGCGGTGCCTTCGACAAGGCGTTGCTTGCCACCACGTGGGAATGGACGGCGAAGGCTCAAAACGTTCCGCTGAGCAAGCTTGATCCGGAGACGATCGTTGATCGTTCCTTCCTTCCGAAATGACATGCCCAGGGGGTGGCCCTGCGCCACCCCCGACGATTTTCAATGTTCCTCAGGATAAATCACCCATGGGCCTGCCGTCGCCGGTTATTCGCTTTGACGATGTCGGTCAGGTCTTCGGCAAGGACGACGGATCTGCGATCAAGGCGCTTGAGGGTCTGAACTTCGAGATTGGCCGGCACGAATTTGTTTCGGTTCTTGGTCCTTCAGGGTGCGGAAAATCGACGCTGTTGCGTCTGATCGCTGGATTGATCAAGCCGACAAGCGGCACAGTCGAGATCTACGGCATGCCAGTCACCGAGCCGCGTGACGAGATCGGCATCGTGTTTCAGCGGCCAACGCTTCTGCCCTGGTTTGACGTTCTCGGGAATGTCACTTTTCCAATGCGCCATAAGTACGGTCGAGTAACCTTGACCGAGACGAAGCGGGCGCAAGACCTTCTCGCACTTGTCGGGCTGGCAGATTTTGCCAAGAAACGGATCGATGAGCTTTCCGGAGGCATGCAGCAGCGTGTCGCCATTGCACGCGCCCTTCTTTTGGACCCGGACATCCTTCTCATGGATGAGCCCTTCTCTGCTCTTGATGCACTGACGCGCGACGAGATGAGCTTCGAGCTTCTCAGAATCTGGACGGAGCGACCGAAGACCGTTCTCTTTATTACGCACTCGATTCCCGAAGCCTTGCTCCTGTCTGACCGCGTTCTGGTCATGAGCTCGAGGCCTGGACAAATTCGGGAAACATTGGACGTCCCACTCGCCCGCCCCCGTTCCATGGCGTCCCTTTCCGAGCCTGCCTTCCATGAACTGGCAAACCATATCCGCGGCCAGCTCTTCTCCCGTCCGGCGGCTTAAAAGTGAAAATGGCGTCCACCTTGCCCGCTTCATCGACTGCCCTTCGGACAGTCCTCCGCCTGTGCAACCGGTTTGCACCGGCCATCACATTCATTGGTATTCTGGCATTTTGGGAGATCAGCTGCCGCTTCTTTGAGATCCCGTCGTTCCTGCTTCCTGCGCCAAGCAGGATCGCGGCGGCATATCTGGATCTTGGCTGGACAATCTGGCTTGGCCACATCTGGGCGACATTGCGGGTCGCCCTGCTCGGCTATGTTGCCGCGATCGTCGTTTCCATTCCGCTTGCTGTGGGCCTCGCACTTTCAGGACTGCTGTCCCGGACCCTGTTTCCAATTCTTGTCATCATTCAATCGACGCCTGTGGTCGCCGTTGCACCCATTATTGTCACGACGCTCGGCGCGAACGATCCACCGCGCATCATGATCACTTTTCTGATTACCTTCTTCCCGATTGTTGTCTCGAGCGTCACGGGACTGCTGGCAACGCCTGAAGAACTGATTGAACTTTCTCGATCGCTGAGGGCAGGTCGCGTTCGCGAGGTGCTCCACATCAGGCTGCCGTTCGCGCTGCCCTATATCTTCTCAGCCCTGAAGATCGCAACGACGCTGTCCATCATCGGTGCTGTTGTTGGTGAATTCGTTGCAGCAGAACGTGGGCTCGGATTTTTCATCCAGTTTTCGACGAGCTTCTTCAAAATCCCGCAGGCATTTGCTGGCCTCGTTCTGCTCGTTGCATTGAGCCTGATCTTGTTTCGCATCTGTGTCTTCGTGCAGAAGCGCTTTGCCCCTTGGTCGCTCCCTAAATCGGAACGTTGACATGCAGCTCGATGATGAAGCACTTCTGCGTCGCGCCTTCGCAGTGGCGAAGCGCGCATTGACGCATGGCAACCATCCTTTCGGCGCGATTCTGGTCGGAAAGGATGGAGAAGTTCTTCTTGAGGTCGAAAATGGCTATATGCCGGATCGGGATATGACAGCCCATGCCGAACGTCTTTTGGCCACCCAGGCCTCGAAGCGCTGGCGACCGCCGTTTCTCGCCGAGTGCACTATATATACCTCCGCCGAGCCCTGCGCGATGTGCGCTGGCGCGCTTTACTGGGCCGGAATTGGTCGGGTCGTCTTCGGCATGACGGAGCGCGCACTCAAAGACCTCACTGGCTCGCATGCCGAAAACCCGACGCTGGACCTTCCCTGTCGCGAGGTCTTTGCTGCCGGCCAGCGTGACATCACAGTCGTAGGCCCGATGCTGGAAGCCGAGGCCGCCGCACTCCATGACGGCATCTGGGACACGCCGGATCCATGATACCCGGCAGCTGGCAAAAGGCGCGCACCCCCGCTGAAGCCATTGCATTGAGGAGAGGGCTCGGGCCATCCGCACGCTACATGGCCGGTGGCACGGCATTGCAGCTGAATTGGCCAGAGGGATGCGTTGACCATCCGGTCGTGGACATTGGCGATGTTTCCTTCGGGCCTGATGTTTCCATCGGAAAGAACCGTCTCCTCCTCTCTGCCGCCGCCCGACTGGAGGATCTGCGCTGCGATCCAACCGTAATCGCAGTAGCGCCTGCTGTGAGCGCGGCCATCGGATCGATCGGCGCGATTGGGGTCCGGAATCTGGCGACACTCGGCGGAAATCTCGCCTGGCTTGCTGGCGATCTAGTTCCGCTTCTTCTGGTCCTTGGTGCAAAAAGCATCGGGTTTGAGCGCGGTTCGCGTGGGCTTGCAGATATGCTCTCAGATCCCGGGGACGACTTGCTGCTTGCCGTCGAGATACCGCTACCCTTGCCAGGGCGGGTTTGTTTCGAAAAGGTCACCGCGCGGGCCGCCTTCGCACCAAGCCTCATCACGATAGCCGCTTCCTTCTCACAGGAGGGCCCCCTTCTCGCCATTGGCGGCGGCCCCGTTGCACCAGCGCTGGTTGATCTCACGGCCGAGGAACACTGGTCCAACCACACCGATGCCGGCGTGCTTGCACAACTGATCTCGACAAGAATTGATGCACCTGACGACGATTTTTCAAGCGGTCGTTATCGCGCAAGGGCGGCCAGCAATCTGCTTGCGGCCTTCCTCTGCGAGGAGGGCACATCATGACCCGCCTCACGCTTGGTGCGCACCTCAATCCACGCCCCGATGCTGGCCTCAAGCTAGCACCGGGCATGCGCTATCTGACCGACCTGCGTCCACCAGATCTTTTGCAGGGGGTCATTCTGCGTAGTCCCCACGCACATGCCAGAATTCTCAAGCTCGACTGCACGGCCGCCATGGCCATGTCCGGGGTTGTGGCTGTGGTGACACATGAAGATGTCGCCCCGGGCTTTCGCCTCGGTCTTTCACACAAGGACCAGCCCCCCATCGTCGTCGATCGTGTCCGCTATATTGGAGAACCGATTGCTGCTGTCGCTGCGAAGACCCGTGAGATCGCCCGGGCTGCCATGGCTGCAATTGAAGTTGTTTATGATTTGCTTCCGGTTGTCGACGATCCGCAATCTGCGCTCGTGGCAACAAGCCCTCGCTTGCATGATGGCGGAAACCTTTGCCACCGGACTTTTCACGAGCATGGGGACATCTGCGCCGGCTTCGCGATGGCGAAACATGTGGTCGAGGATACCTATGTGACACCTCGGCAGGTGCACGCTGCCCTCGAGCTTGAAGGCGGAGTGGCGATCCCCACCACGGACGGACGCATCACGATTCATGCGCCAGCACAGCATCCCCATGGCGTCCGCGACGTTATCGCAGGGATCTTGGGCTGGTCTTCCGACAGGGTTGAAATTGTCGGATCGCCGATCGGTGGTGGCTTCGGCGGCAAGGAAGATTTACACGTGCAGCCGATCGCAGCGCTTCTCGCCAGAGCGACCGGCAAACCCGTCCATGTGGCACTGAGCCGTCCGGAATCCATGGCTGCCGGGGTTAAACGGCATCCTTTCCGGATCCGCATGCGCACGGCCTGCAACGAGGCAGGAGAATTGCTGGCCCACGAGGTCCAGGCGATCGCCGACACGGGCGCCTACGCAACCCATGGGCCCGAAGTGCTCGATACCGCACATGAGAATGCGATGGGTCCATATCACTTTCCATCCGCGCGGATCGAGGGGCTTCTCTCCTATACAAACAACGGTGTTTCAGGTGCCTTCCGCGGCTTTGGAGCGGTGCAGATGCAGATCGCCGTTGAACTTCAAATGGAGCGGCTCGCACGTTTAACCGGCATGGATCCCATGCAATTCAGAAGTCTCAACCTTCGCGATCCAGACGCAAAGGGGCCACTCGGGCAAACGGTCCTGCCTCAGCCGGAACTCAAGATTGTCGCGGATCGGCTTGCCCGGCATCCGATGCGAAGCCACATCGGGATCACTCCAGGACGCTGGATGCATGGGACAGGCAGTTCGCTGGTGAGCAAGGGCGAAGGCTTTGGAGGCGGTCGACCGAAGCTCGGAGGTGAAAGCGATACGGGTATCTCCGGGCCCAATGCCTCAGCAGGCGTGCTTGCCTTTGTTGGCGGACGCATAGAATACCGCTCAGGTCTTGCAGAAATGGGACAAGGCGTCATTGGTGCCCTGGCGGCGGCACTCTCCCGTGAATTAGGCGTTGGAACAGGCGATATTTTTGTCACCGCCGGTCAAACCCACGCCACCCCGGATGCCGGTCCGACCTCTGCCTCAAGAGGGACGCAGGTCGCGATTCGCATCGCACGCATCGGCGCGCCTCAACTCGCGACACAGATTCTTCAACGTGCATCGGAGCAGCTCGGGCATCCGGTCTCAGCCCTGGCACTGGGCCCTGGCGGCGTCTACGCATCGCACGAACCCAGAAACGCACCGGTGCTTGAATTCACCGCCATCACCGGCGCGGATATTCTCGTCGAGGTTGCAATGCCACCGATCGAGACGGCAGATGGGTCCGGCGCCTCCCATAAGATTTTTACGACCTGCGGGGCCATCGCACGGGTGGCAGTAGATCGGGCGACCGGGCGCATTAAGGCGGAGCAAATCGTTGTCCTGCCAGCCTGCGGGCCCGTGCTCGTCCCTGATGCCTATCTCGGTCAGGTGGAAGGCGGAGCGATCATGGCTTCCGGACTCGTGCTGATGGAAGACCTCGCCGTCCGCAACGGAGGCTTTCTCGCCTCCAACCTCGACAGATATTTCATTCCCACGATCGTTGATGCGGCAACAGTGGATGTTGAACCCATCGAGTTCCTGTCTCCGGACGATCCGGTTGGCATCCGGGGAATTGGAGAAATACCTCTCAACGCTGTGGCGCCTGCAATAGCTGCAGCGGTGTTCGATGCCATCGGCGAAGCGCCAACGACATTTCCCGTTTCGCCTGATTGGGTCCTCGAAGTCCTTGCAAGACGTGACGAGCGGGGATTCAGGTCATGAGAGTTTCCTTTGCTGTAGATGGCCATCGCCATGTCCTGGACGCAGTGCCGGATCGTCGGTTGATCGACATCCTTCGCGAAGATCTCGATATCATGGGGCCAAAACAGTCTTGCGGGGTCGGGCGCTGCGGAGCCTGCCTTGTGATCATGGACGACCGCCCCATCAATGCATGCCTGGTTATGGCGGCACGCCTTGAGGGCGCTGACGTCACAACAGTCGCGGGTCTGGGGCCTGAAGCCGATCGCGTGCGCGATGCCCTTGCACAATCTGGGGCGGTCCAATGCGGATATTGCGCATCAGGATGGATGACGCTTCTGACATGGCTGCTGGGCAAGTCTCCTGTGCCCACCGCAGCCGAAGCTGAAACGCTGCTGTCGGGACAGCTCTGCCGCTGTACGGGATATGGCGGAATTCGTCGCGCGCTAGCGAAGCTTCTTCCGTCAGAGGTCCGTTAATGCAGCCGTTTCGTATCGATCAATGACTCCTGGCTGGTGTTGGTAACGCTGACTTTCGTTGTTCTCTCCTGCACGCCATTCGCCAGACGGCCGTCGATGGTGGACGTGCCTTTGCATCATCATTTCATCAAGGCTTGATTCATTTCTGCAAAGACCCGGAGCCGCGACGTGGGCTCGCCTCATAAGGCCAATGTATCGCCCCGCCGGAGAACAAAGCCGCCCAGACAAGCACAGGCTGAAATGCCAGCCGAGGTCCATGATACCACCAGCTCTGAGGTAAGCCCGGAACCGCAATATCTTGAATGGCATGCATGATGTTGGCAGGAAAGACGCACACAGCGTAGAGCGCAAGCATGATCCCGGAAATCCGGCGCAATCGGGGAAACAGCAGGCCAATGGCCCCTGCAATCTCACAGCCCCCGGTTGCCTCGACGACCTGGCGCGGGAAGGGGACCCATTGAGGAGTAATCAACAGAAATGGTTCCGGCGCATAGAGGTGAAGCAGCCCGGCGCAGCAATAAAAAATGACAAGGCTCCCGAGCATCGCAAGCTGCCAGCCTGAAACAGAGGTTCCCTTTGAGAAGGCCTTGACCGGCGAAGCGCTCGTCATTTGAAAAGATGCCTCTTTTTTTGGGCCACCAGGAAGCTCCTAAATCAGCTCTGTCATTTCTAAAACCCCAAAGAGAAGCCTGCTTGCAGGAAAGCGATATGACGCAGACCATGTGAATTGGGCTGCATCACTGCAGCCCAATTCGACGACTTGTGCTTCAGCCGTTCGTTACGGCATGAGAACCTTATTGACGACGTGAATGACGCCGTTCGATTGCAGCACATTGGCAATCGTGACACGTGCGCGACCGCCGGTCGCATCTTCAACATAGAGGGTGTGACCCATTCGACCTTCCATCACGGTGAGTGTTTCGCCCTCGACAGTCTTGAGTGACGCCTGGCCGCCCCCTTCCTTCACCATCTTCATCAGGTCTTGTGCCGTATAGCGACCGGCAACGACATGATAGGTCAGCACCTTCGTCAGGGTCGGCTTGTTTTCTGGCATGACAAGATTCTGGACGGTTCCCTTCGGAAGCCGGGCGAAAGCCTCATTGGTTGGCGCGAAAACAGTGAATGGGCCAGCGCCGGCAAGCGTGTCGACGAGACCTGCGGCCTTCACCGCGCTCACGAGGGTCGTATGGTCTTTTGAATTAACGGCGTTTTCGACGATGTTCCGGTTAGGATACATTGGTGCGCCGCCAACCATGATCGTGCTGGCATAGGCCGTGCCTGCGGCAAGCATGAGAACGACGGCAGAGACCATGGCACGCTGCTTGTTGTTCGAGTTTTTAGACATCTGAAATCCTCCGAGGCGATCCATCTTGGGATCAGCAGCGGGTACGATGCCTCGACGGAATAAGTTTCAAGGAGTGCAAAAAGGCCCATCACGAAAGCGTGTTCGCAATCCCGAAACTTCGGGTGGTGATCTGAACGTAATGGTCCTTCGAAGAAGGTACGTAAGATGATGATGACGTTGCCCGACGTGATGGATAGGCCTATTCCCGGCAGTGATGCCGCAAGAAAGCGCTCATTCTTAACGCGCTGGGCAGATCGCGGCGGAGGGGCACGCATCCCGGTGCAAGCGGACCTTGATCACCTCACGGGGCTTCTGTCTCGCGTTGGCGCCGGCGACAGGGCCGCGTTCCGTTTGCTGTATCAGGCCTCCAGCCGGCGCTTGTACGGGTTCATCCTGAAAATCCTTCGCGATCCGTCTCGGGCGCAGGATGTCTTGCAGGATGTCTACCTTCGCATCTGGCAACGTGCTTCAACCTACAGTGCAGATCTAGGTGATCCACTTGCGTGGATGATCGCGATCTCCAGGAATCGAGCGCTTGATGACCTTCGCAGCCTTCAGCGACGGGCGCCCGAGACCCCGGTGGGTCAGGACACTCTGGACAGTTTTGCTGGCTTTTCCGTGGACAGGGATGCTCAAGGCGCACTCTCCCATTGCCTTGGCCTGCTTGAGGACCAGCACAGGTCCTGTATTCTTTTGGCCTATGTTCATGGGTATTCGCGTGAAGAACTCGCAACACGGTTCAGCTGCCCCGTGAACACAATCAAGACGTGGTTGCATCGAAGCCTTGCGACCCTCAAGAGCTGCATGGGATCCCCATGAGCGAGCCCGACGACATCAGAGCGGCCGAATATGTTCTGGGGACCATGCCAGCTTCAGAGCGCTTGGAGTTCGAGACCGAGCTCAGCGGCAACCCGGCCTTGCGGCTCCGTGTTCAGTACTGGGAGGTCAAGTTGTCCCCCCTTGCGGCGAGCGTCCCCGACATCGAGCCTCCGTCAGATATGCTGGCACGTGTTGAACGGGCGATCGATCTTGGCCGGCAGGGTGACGTCTTGAACCTGCAACAGCTTCAGCGCAGCCGTAATCTGTGGCGCTCAATCGCAGTCGCAGCAACGGCGCTCGCGGCCGCTCTGGCATTCTTTGCCTTTCTTCCGGCAACCTTTTTCGGTGATCGCTCTGACTACATTGCAATCGTCGACCGTGGCGGCGATCTTCCTGCACTGATCGTGCATGTCGATTTGAAGAAGCAGGTTCTGGCGGTTCAGGCGGTTGCAGCGCAGACGCCGGATGACCGCAGTCTCGAACTCTGGCTCATCGCCGGCGCAAGCCCCCCAACTTCGGCGGGACTCCTGGAAGGAACGGGTTCGACCAAGGTCCTGCCTTCCGGGTTTGATCGGTCCAATATCATCAATGCCACTTTCGCGGTCAGCGTTGAGCCGCGTGGCGGATCGCCGACCGGGAAACCTACGGGACCCGTGATCTACAGTGGCAAACTCATTCGTGAGACTCGTTAGCAGGTACGTCGATGTTGGTCGCAGCGCATCGTCCCGTCTCATGTGAAAGCATGATCAGGACCGGCACGGGACGACGGATCGTTTCCGGCTCAGCTTGAGTGCGTCCTGGATCCAACGACGTCTCGATCTTCAACTTACGAAAGTATCATGTCTGCTCATGCGGCGGATGGCTTGGGGAGGGAGGTTGAAGATGCGCAGAAAGGAGCGCCGCATCCGCCCGCTGTCGACCAGGCCGGTCGCCTGCGCGATCTCGTCAATGCTCAGGCGTCCGTCCTGAATCATCTGACGTGCGGCTTCCACGCGCAGGCGTTCAACGGCCTTCGCGGGCGATTCACGCGTCTCGGACCTGAAGGAACGACTGAACTGGCGCGGGCTCAGGCGAGCCACTTCGGCAAGCTCTTCTACCGTGAGCGGACTTGCCAGATTGCGCCGGGCAAATTCGAGCGCCGCCTGGATGCGGTCTGATTTTGGCTCGAGGTCCAGGAGCGCTGAAAACTGGGACTGGCCACCGGGGCGACGGTGATACATGACGAGCTTGCGCGCGATCGCACGGGCCGCTTCAGGGCCAACATCTTCCTCCACCATGGCAAGCGCCATGTCGATGCCGGCAGTCATACCGGCAGACGTCCAGATGGCGTCATCCTTCACGAAAATACGATCGTCTTCGACACGAATATTAGCAAAGCGATGCTGCAACTCGCGCGCATAGGCCCAATGCGTGGTTGCCCGGCGTCCGTCGAGCAGGCCAGCCTCAGCCAAGGCAAAGGCTCCGGTACAGGGGCCCGCAATCCGGCGCGATGTGCCTGCAGCCTGCCGGAGAAAGTCTAGGACGGCCGGAGAGAACGTTCGCATCTCGGGATTACCGGTGATCATGATCGTATCGAAGGCCTGATCACAAAAGGCGACGGTTGCGACCTGCGTTCCGACTGAACTCGTCACAAGGCCGCCTTCCTCCGACAGGAAACTGATCTTGTAGCGGGCCTTTTCTGTGCTTTTGTTGGCCATTTCGAACACCGAGATCAGGGCAAAAACCATGACCTGATGGCCGGGCGTGACCAGAAATGCGACCTGTCGCATGAGAGCCTCATGTCTTAAATCGCCCTAAATATGTCATTTCGGACAGGCGGGGACAAGACTAGCTTTCGATGCTGCGAGCAACGGACACATGAGCATGACCAGCCTGAGCACCGCCCCATCACAGGAGCCTCAACCGGCATCGGCGCGGTCTGTGCCGATGGCTTTGAGCAATGCGGGTATCATCTCCTTCTGGTCGTGCGAAACGTCCGGCACCTGAGGAAATCCGATGGGCAACCTTGGACGCCGACCGGCGTGCCATGACCTCTAACCTTGGCAAAGTCATGCAGCCCGACGCCAGCACTCTGCGAGATGCGCAGCAGACCAGGACTTCATCCATGGATCCGCGCACGCGGCTCCTGCTTGAAGGTCCCCTCGTCGCCACATTGCTGAAGCTCGCCCTTCCCAATGTGGTGGTCATGGCGGTGCAGGCCTCCATCGGATTGATTGAGACCTATTTTGTAGCGAAGCTCGGCCTTGATGCGCTTACGGGCATGGCACTGGTCTTTCCCCTTCTGATGCTTCTCCAGACCATTTCGGCAGGCGCGATTGGCGGAGGGATCCTCTCAGCCGTTGCACGGGCTCTGGGGGCCGGCCAAAGGGATCGCGCAGTTGAGATTGTCTGGGTTTCGGCCTTCATCACCCTGGTATTGGGGCTCGCCACGACCGCATGCATGCTCGCCTTCGGGGCCGACCTGTTTTCATTGCTCGGGGGACGCGATGGCTCGCTCGCCGCTGCCCTCACCTATTCAACGCTGGTCTTCAGCGCCGCAACGCCGTTGTGGCTGTTCAACTCGCTGGCGGCGGTCATTCGCGGCACGGGCAATATGGCATTTCCGGCAATTGTCGTGACGCTTGGTGCAGTGGTGCTCATACCACTTTCACCGGTGCTGATCTTTGGCCTTGGGCCGATACCACACCTTGGCATCGCTGGCGGCGCTGTGGCGATCATCGCCTATTATGTTGTCGGCTGCTTCGTCTTCGGTGCCTATCTCTGGTCAGGACGAGGTGTCCTGACCATCCGTGCGATGCCCAGGCGTCTCTCATGGGCAGCGGCAAGCGACATCCTGCGCGTCGGCCTTGCCTCTGCCGTCGTCAGCAGTTCGACAAATGTAACGATCATCACGGCGACTGGGCTTGCGGGCCTTTTGGGCCCGGCGGCCGTTGCTGGCTATGGAACCGGTGTTCGCCTCGAATACATGCTCATCCCGCTGGTCTTCGGCATGGGAGCCCCCATGTCAGCCATGGTCGGCACGGCCACTGGCGCTGGGCTGCACAGGAGGGCACTGGCGGTGGCCTGGACCGGGGCTGCGATAGCTGGCCTGCTGGCTGAAGTCATTGGGGTGAGCGCGGCGCTTGCGCCGGAGCGCTGGCTGACGCTGTTCGGCCAGGATCCGGACATGCTTGCGATCGGATCCTCCTATCTGCGGATCGTCGGCCCGGCCTATGGATTTTTTGGAGGGGGCCTTGCCCTGTACTTTGCGTCTCAGGGGGCCGGGCAAATCCGCTGGCCGATGATCTTTGGAATTGCTCGGGTTCTGATCGCAGCCGGCGGCGGATGGGTCGTCGTTCGCTTGTTCGGCATGGGAAGCCAGGCACTCTTTCTGGTCCTCGCAACTGCAATGATTGGTTTTGGCATGGCCAATGCGCTTGCCCTGCGGGGCGGCGCGTGGTCGGGCAAGAAAGGAACCTGAAGATGCTTGCTCAACTCACCGCGCGACGCCTGAGCGCACAGGGAATCCACTATGGATGGGTGATCGTCGCGATTACCTTTCTGACAAGCCTGACAACGGCCGGCGCGGTTGGTGTCCCCGGCGCACTCATCCTTCCGCTCACCCGTGAGTTTGGATGGGACACAACGCAGATTTCCAGTGCGCTGGCGGTGCGACTCTTGCTGTTTGGCCTGATGGGGCCGTTTTCAGCGGCGCTCATTGAACGCTATGGCGTTCGACGTGTGGTGCTTTGCGCCATTTCATTGATCATCCTCGGACTCGTGTCCGCTTTCGCAATGACCCAGGTCTGGCATCTCGTGCTTCTGTGGGGCGTGGTGATCGGCATTGGAACCGGGCTCACTGCCATCGTGCTCGGGGCAATCGTGTCAACGCGGTGGTTCGTGACACGCCGAGGGCTGGTGCTGGGACTCCTGACTGCGAGCAATGCGACCGGACAGCTCGTCTTCCTGCCGCTTGTCGCCTGGCTTGTCGAAAGGGTGGGATGGAGGCTGGCACTCGTGCCATCGCTTTGCGGCCTCATCCTCGCCGGCCTGCTGGTGTTCCTGTTCATGCAGGATCGCCCTGCCGATCTTGGATTGCGGGCCTATGGAGAGAGTGCTGACGCACCGATCGCCCCGGCAGCGCAGCCGGGCAACGGGGCGATTGCAAAGGCCTTTACCACATTGAGCGATGCGGCTCGTATCCCGGCC
>CAISZN010000414.1 GCA_903889985.1 uncultured Hyphomicrobiales bacterium
GCATGGGTTCCATTGCTGCACAGGACAACGGTGACAAGGCCATCCCGATCAACCCGAGACCCATATTTGATCGCATTTTCAATCAGGTTTTCCGCGAGCCGCAGGAGCTCATCGCGATCGCCCAGAACCACCAGTTCGTCAGGCAGCTTGAGATCAAAGGCCGTGTGGCTCGCTTCAGCCATGGGCCGCAACGCATCCACCACATGACCGATCACATCCACGAGATCGACCGGCGTGTCGGGACGCAGGTGCTCGTTCTGCTCGATGCGTGACAGCGACAGGAGATCGTCGATGAGGCGCGCCATGCGCTGCCCCTGCTCGCGCATGATGTCGAGAAAGCGGCCACGGGCGATCGGATCGTCCTTGGCGGGCCCCTGCAGGGTCTCGACAAAGCCCATGACAGAAGCAAGTGGCGTGCGCAGCTCATGGCTCACGTTGGCAATGAAGTCGACCCGCATGCGCTCGACGCGATGAACCTCCGTCAGGTCACGCAGGGTGACGACCACATATTTCGAGATGCCCCGCAGCAGGATCGGAGCAACAGAAACTTCGAAAAATCGTTCCACCGGAACACGCGGACGCCAGGTCACGACCTCTGCCGCATGGCTCATCTGAACGCGGGCTATGCAGTCGGTCACATCCGGAGAACGCAGGGACAGGTTAAGCGGCTGACCGATCCGCATCTGGCCAATCTGGGCCTCGGCAACCTTGTTGGCAGCGGCAAGCGTCAGGTTGGGCGCGACGACAAGCGCTGGATCACGCAGCGTCTCGATGAGGGCTGCGGCCAGGGACATGTCGATCGAGGCATCAAGAATCTCAGTCATCGAACCTTCCTGAGCGCCATATCTATCATTTTTATGACAGAGTGGCTTCGCGCTTGCCCGGTTCCCACATTCGACTACCCTCCTATCAGGAGGACGCATGAGCAAGAAGCCAAAAGACCCGGCCCAAGCCTTCCGCTACGATGCCGACGTGCTGCCGCGGCAGATCGAGAAGGCCGCCCTCGCCTCAGGGGGATTTCCCTACGACAAGAAGCTTGACCAGAAGCGATACGAGAAGGAGCTGCGTCTCCTCCAGATCGAGCTGGTGAAGGTCCAGAACTGGGTCAGGACAACCGGCGAGCGCATCGCGATCGTCTTCGAAGGGCGTGACGCAGCCGGCAAGGGTGGGGCCATCCAGCGCCTCACCCAGCATCTCAACCCGCGCTCGGCGCGGATCGTGGCCCTGTCCAAGCCAACCACGACCGAGGCTGGCCAATGGTATTTCCAGCGCTACGCAGCAAGGATGCCGACGCGCGGCGAATTGGCGATCTTCGACCGGTCCTGGTACAACCGCGCCGCCGTCGAACCGGTATTCGGCTTCTGCACACCCGAAGAGACCGATCATTTCCTCGATGAAGCGCCGGCCTTCGAGGCGATGCTGACGCGCGATGGAATCCGCATCGTCAAATTCTTCCTGCATATTGGGCGCGAGATGCAAATGAAGCGGCTCTATGAGCGCTGGCACGATCCATTGGACCGCTGGAAGATATCCGACATCGACGCCAAGGCGATCAAGAAGTGGAACGCCTATTCAGCGGCCTTCGAGACCATGCTGAAGCGCACCGACAGTGCGGCCGCGCCCTGGACCGTGATCCGCGCCAACGACAAGCGGCGCGCGCGTCTGGAAGTCATCCGCCACTTGCTGGACGTCCTGCCCTATGCGGAGAAGGATACTCAGGCCATCGGCACCCCGGACCGCAGCATCTCCATTTCGGCTGCCACGTTCCTGGGAACCGGCGGCGAGGAAGAGTAAGCGCTCAGGATTCCTCGTCTCCTACGCTATGGCTCATGGCCTCGCGCAGGGACTTCCATCGCCGCATGCTCTCGTGTGCGCCCAGCATGGCAAGGGCCAGCACGAAGGGGATGATGTAATAGACAGCTCGAAACAGCAGCAGCGAGGCAATGAGGCTTGCAGCAGAGGGTGCCGGCACGGACTTGAGCATGGTCAGCTCGAAAGCCCCGATGCCGCCCGGCGCATTCGAGGCAATGCCCAGCAAGCAGCCAAAGACATAGCTTGCGGCAAAGGAGATGAAGTCCATCTGCGTGCTGCGTGGCAACAGCACATAGAGCGTGGCAGCAGCTGCGCACAGATCAATGACGCCCAGGGCCACTTGGCCGAGGGTGAGCCCGAAGCCCGGCAATTCAAGCGTCAGGCCCTGGAAGCGAGTCCGGCGATGGCCGAGCGAGACCCAGACCAGATAGGCACCAATGCTCGCCAGCACCCCAAGGCCGATCATGAGATTGACGACGCTCTTGAGCTGATTGATCTCTGCTATGGCCGTCGGCGCGATGACGAGCGCCACGCCCACGACAACCCCCATGCCCAGCCAGAAGGTGACGCCGGCAATGACGGTCAGGCTCGCAACGCGTCCGGCCGACACGCCGACCTGCGAATAGATCCAGTAGCGCACCGTGCCCGCGGTGATCAGCGGGAAACCCAGCGTGAAGGAGATGGCGTAGCTTGTGAAGGACCCCAGCGCCGTCGTCCGATAGGGAACATGCAGGCGCAGCTGCCGAAGGGCGAGGGCGTCATAGCCTGTCAGGGCGAGATAAGAGATCCCCGTGAACAGGACCGCGAGCGCAATCTGGTCCGCTCCAGTTGCCTCGAAGGCATCGCGCAGGTCACGCCAGCTCAGCGTCGTAAGCGTATGGGCGAGCACACCGACGGACAGCAACACAAGGGCAATGCTGATCCCGGTTCCAAACAGCTTCAGCCGGCGCCGGTTCTGCGAAAAGAACTGATAGAGGCGCCCGGATGCATGCGCATCCTCAGCATGCAGCGGGACATCGTCTGGCAACGACTGACCGGCCTGCTGCGATGCAGCGTCCTTCTGGTCTTCTGAAAATGCCATCTCACCAGCGATCCGAGCCGGGATGGCCCTGTCGAGGCGTGGTTATGGAGAGCCGACAGGCCTTCAGCAAGCCCCTTGCCTCATTTTACGGCAGGCAAAGGACGGGAACGAGGCTCGCTTTGAGCGCACCTGCAAGTTCTCCCGCCGAAAGATCGCTCCGTCCCGCGTCAGGCGAAGAGAGGGCGATACCGGAGCTGCCGAGCAGCGCCGAAACAGCCGCCGTAGAAATGAGAGGCCAGGCCCGCTGCGGCAGGATTCCGGCAATCTGCCGGGGCGTATCGATGCGTCCGGCGATGCCCACAAGGGCACCCGCCCGATCAAAGACCGGAGCGCCCTGCCCCTCCGCCTGGATGGGAGCCAGCAGGCGGCGGGCCGTTGACTTGCCGGCGCCTGACAGGACTTCCCCTGGTGCGACGGCCGCCTCCGTGTCCGTGCCAGAGCCCTTGCGGGCAAGGAAGAGGGCGAGAGCCGCTGAACCCGGTTCGCCGGTGCCCCCTTTCAAAGCCGCAGGCCGTCCATTGAGACCCGCCACCTGCAGGAGCGTCAGGCCGGTTTCATCGTCGCGCTTGAGAAGGGTAGCGGGACGTCCCGCAACACGGGGATCCGTGCACCGGTCATAGATGGTCATGACCTTGTCGGCAGCAACCACGAGCCCGGTAGCTGCGAGGCTCGCGACATTCGGACGCTGTGGCGACTGTGGCGTGCCAGCTTGCGGCAATGGAGCGCCTGCAGGAGCAGCAGCCGGGCGGCCCGGCGCATTTGCAGCCGGCAGGTTCGCCACAGGCGCAGGGACAGCACTCACCGGAGACCAGGAATTGGCAATGGCGATGCCCACATTCTCGATGGTTTTCGCTGCGGTCAGATAAGTGAAGGTATAGCCGCGCAGGGGACCCGGCTGGTCGGCCGGCGGCCTTGAGATGCGCGTATAGAAGGTCAAGCGCCCGATCTCGCCGCTGATCACGAGAAAATCCGGACGCAAAAGGCGATAGGTCACCTTGCGGTTCGGCGTTGAGTCTTTCAGTCCATCAAAGAGGGCCGGCAGGTCGCCCAGGTCTGGCCCATAGGTCATGGTTTCAAGCGACACATTGCCGTCCGGCGTCTGCCAGCGGCTGCCCTGGGCCGTATCCGTCCGCTTGGGCAGGATCTTGGTGGGAAGCCCCAGGCTCGCGCCGGTCTTTGGATCGCGCTGGACTGCGAAGCCAACAGCGTTCCTGGCGTTTGCTGCAGCCGCCGCAAGCATGGCCCGGCCGCGCGTATCGAGGGTGCCATCGGTTGGCAGGCCTGAGCGCTGGGCAAAGGCAATGATGGCCGCGCGTGTGCCACGGCCAAACTCGCCATCCACATTGCCTTTATAATCACCGGTCCAGACCAGACCGTCCTGGATCCCCCTGCGGTCCGCATCCGGAAGGCTCTCATAGATTTTCTTGGAGGCTTCGAAGGCCGGATCAACCGGCGCCGCTGGCGCCTGCGCCAGCACGGGCGCAACTGTGGCAGCAAGCATAAAACCAGATGCAGCAAGCGTTTGCAGGAGCAACGCCCCGGCCAAGGGTCTCACATGTGACAGCAGCATGATGATCCTCCAGCCCTGCAGCGTTATTCTGCCTTGAAACTCAAGCACGAAAAGTGTGCCAGCGCACATGGCGCATGTTCTCACTTTGGGCATAGTGTGTCAGCCTTTCAAAGCCCCTATGATCGGGCTGCATCAAATATCTGCGGGGAAATCCATGCGCGCGATCCGTCAGTCCCTCCTGGCTCTCGCCCTGATCACGGGTTGTGTGCCCGCCATGGCCCAGCAGCCACCTGCGACCCAGACCCGCGCCTTTGTGAGAGAAGACCTTGCGAGCGAGGCGGTGCGCCTTGAAGAGCGGCTCAAGAAGGAAAGCGCCAGTCTGCCCGCGCGGGCCATCCCCGATCTCCTGCGCGATGCCGGACAGCTCATGCAGCGCAAGAATCCACGCGGCGCCCTGCGCCCGCTCGGACAGGCCGTGGCAGCCGACACGCGCAATGGAGGCGCCTGGCTGCTCTATTCACGCGCGGCCTTTGCTGCCGCGGAAGGCAACGATAATGACGCCTGGACACTTCGGGCGACGGCTGCAGCAGCCTCCTATGCAGCCTACCAGAAGGCCGCCAACCGCAATGAAGAGGCCAATGCCCTGGCCTGGCTTGGCGAGATGCAAGCCAAGCAGGAATATTGGCGGCAGTCGCTCGACGCCTATCGCGCCAGCCTTGATCGCGTCGATGCGCCTGCGGTCCGGGCAGCCTACCAGCCCCTGCGCGAACGCTATGGCTTCCGGGTGCTCAACGAAAAAGTGGACAGCGATTCCGCCTCGCCGCGCGTCTGCTTCCCCTTCTCGGAATCGCTGGCACGCGGGAAGGTGGATTTCGCCCCCTTCGTCGCCGTCTCCGGCAGCACCGAATCCGCCATCTCGACTGATGAGCAGCAGCTCTGCGTGGAAGGCCTGAAGCACGGAACGAAATATCACTTCGTCCTGCGTCAGGGCCTGCCCTCGGCCGTTGGCGAGAGTCTCCTGCAAAATGCGGAATTCGACATCTATGTGCGTGACCGGTCTCCACAGGTGCGCTTCACCGGCCGCAACTATGTGCTGCCGCGCCTCGGCCAGGAAGGCGTGCCACTGGTTTCGGTGAACACGCCGAAGGTTGCCGTCGATGTCATCCGCATTGGTGACCGTAACCTGATTCAGGCCGTGCGCTCCGATGACTTCCTCAAGCAGGTCGCCCAATATCGCGCCCGCAAGCTGATCGAGGAACTGGGGCAGGTCATCTGGACCGGCACGCTCGATACGCGCACCGAACTCAACCAGGATGTCATCACCGCCTTCCCGGTGCTTGAAGCCGTGCCGAAGATGGAGCCCGGCGTCTATGTCATGCTGGCCCGCGCCGGTGACAAGCCTATCTCGGCGACGCTCGGCACCGGCGATGATGATGAGTCCTATGCTGACGACAGCAACGGACTTTCGGGCACGCAATGGTTCGTCGTGTCGGATCTCGGCCTCACAGCTTTCTCCGGCGACGATGGCATTCACATCCTGACCCGTTCGCTTGCCAGTGCGGAGCCGCTTGGCAGCGTGGAGCTGCGCCTTCTCGCCAAGAACAACGAAATCCTTGCCAC
Organism: uncultured Hyphomicrobiales bacterium; assembly: GCA_903889985.1. Taxonomy (GTDB): domain Bacteria; phylum Pseudomonadota; class Alphaproteobacteria; order Rhizobiales; family Beijerinckiaceae; genus Terripilifer. The sequence continues at coordinate 6,024 of CAISZN010000414.1, forward strand.
CCGTACCACTGGCGCCGACGGCCACGTTCGTTTCGATCCAGGCCTGTCCCGTGGCACCGGCGGCAATGCGCCCAGCATGATCGTCGCCACCACGGGGGCCGGCGACTACAACTTCCTCGACCTGCTGCAGACGCCCTTCGATCTCACCGATCGTGGCGTGAAGGGTCGTGCAGCCCCCAAGGCCATCGAGGCCTTTGTCTATGCGGAGCGTGGTGTCTATCGCTCGGGCGAGACGGTCAACATCTCGACGCTGCTGCGTGACGTGCGCGGCCAGTCCGTGAGTGGCCTGCCGGTGACCCTCGTGGCCAAACGTCCCGATGGCGTCGACTACAAGCGCGTGCAGGTCGAGGATCAGGGACTGGGTGGCCGCGCCTATTCCCTGGCGCTGCTCTCGGGCATCCCGACCGGCACGTGGCGCATTCAGGTCTGTACGGACCCGAAGGGCAATCCGGTTGGTGAAACCACCTTCCTGGTCGAGGATTATGTCCCCGAACGGCTCGACCTGACGCTGACAGCCGCACAGAAGATCCTGCGACAGAATGAGGCCGCAAGGATCGATGCAGAAGCTCGCTGGCTCTATGGCGCGCCGGGCGCAAATCTCGAGATCACCGGCGAGATGAACATCGACACGGTCGAGGGCGGTGTCGTGCCCAACATGCCGGGCTATGTTGCCGGCCTTCAGGACGAAGAGTTCGAAGCCGTCAATCAGGAGCTGGAGGAAAGTGCCACGACGGATGCCCGTGGCAAGGCTACCGTGGAGATCCCGATCCCGCAGATCACGGCTCCACGTCCCGTGGAAGCCAAGATCATCCTGCGCGCGGGCGAACCCGGCGGGCGCGCGGTCGAGCGCGTCATCAAGCTGCCGATCCAGTCTGCCAATGGCCTGATCGCCGTGAAGAAGACTTTCAGCGATCTCTCGGAAGGATCGGTCGCGACCTTTGACATCGCGGCACTGAATCAGGCCGGCGAACGCGTTGCGCGCAGCAACCTGTCCTGGTCGCTGTATCGCGTCAGCAATGAATATCAGTGGTACAATTCGGATGGCCGCTGGGGCTTCGAGCGTGTGAAGTCGTCACGGCGCATTGCCGATGGCCGTGTCGATGCCGGTCTCGACCAGCCCGGCAAGATCGCCGCGACCGTTGGCTGGGGCACCCACCGCCTCGACATCCGCTCCGACAATGGCACGGAAGCACCGACATCGATCACCTTCGAAGTCGGCTGGTCAGGCGATGCCAGCGCCGAGACACCGGACCTCCTGCAGATGACCCTCGACAAGGCGCAGTATAAGGCCGGCGAGGAGATGAAGGTGCAGATCGCATCGCGCTTCAGCGGCAAGGCCTCCATCGCCATCGTCGGCGACAAGGTCAATGAGGTTCGCCTCCTCGACGTGAAGACCGGCGATAATGTGCTGAGCCTGCCGGTCTCCGCCGACTGGGGAGCTGGCGCCTATGCGGTCGCCATTTCCCATCGTCCGCTCGATCAGGCTGCCAAGCGCATGCCCGGCCGCGCGCTTGGTCTCTCATGGTTCTCGATCGATCAGGATACCCGCCGCCTCGATGTGGCATTGACGCTTCCTGCCAAGATGGAACCGCGCCGCAGCCTCGCCATCCCGGTGCGCGTGGGAGGCCTTCCCGCAGGCGAGGATGCCTATGTCACGCTGGCGGCGGTCGATATCGGCATTCTCAATCTCACCCATTACGAAGCACCCGATGCGACGAAATATTTCTTCGGCCAGCGCCTGCTCGGTGCCGAAATCCGCGACCTCTATGGCCTGCTGATCGATGGCATGCAGGGCGCGCGTGGTGCCATCCGCTCGGGTGGCGACGCGGCCAAGACGGAAGCCGGGGCCAAGCCGACGCAGGAACCGCTGTCGCGCTATTCGGGCGTGGTGAAGGTTGGCGCGGATGGTGTGGCCCAGATCACCTTCGACATTCCCTCCTTCAACGGTTCCATGCGCGTCATGGCGGTCGCCTGGTCGAAGGGGCGCGTGGGTCAGGCCTCGGGCGATGTGATCGTGCGCGATCCTGTCGTCGTGCAGGCCACC
>CAISZN010000415.1 GCA_903889985.1 uncultured Hyphomicrobiales bacterium
CCTCGACGATCCGACGAGGGAAACCATCCGGCAGGCCGGCATCTTTCACATCATCACCATTGCGGGCATTCAGATGACGCTGGTGGCTGCAATCTTCTTCTGGGGTTTTCGTCGATTGCTCGCGCTCTGGCCGCAGCTTGCGCTGCATTACCCGATCAAGAAATGGTCGGCGGCTTTGGCCATTCTGGGTGCGATTGCCTATGACATTGGAACAGGCTCCCGCGTGGGCACGGAACGCGCCCTCTACATGACGGTCATCATGTTGGGAGCCGTGATTTTCGATCGGCAGGCCATCAGCATGCGCAACCTTGCGCTGGCGGCTGCTGCGATCGTTCTGTTTGAGCCTGACGCGCTTCTGGGCGCGAGCTTTCAGCTTTCCTTTGCTGCTGTTGCCGCGCTCGTTGCAGTCTGGGAAGTGCGGCTTGCGGCGACAACCGGGCAAGACAGCCGACAGGAGATGCCCCTGCGGCCCGCACAGATCGACCGGCGCGATCGCCTGCTGGAATGGATCGAGCATACGCGTCACGGTCCAGCGGGCCTGCTTGTCTCGACCCTCTGCGCCACTGCGGCAACGGCCTCCTTCATGGCCTATAATTTCCATGAGCTCAGCCTCTATGTGCTGATCGGCAATCCTCTCACCCTCGCGATGATCGAATTCTTTGCCGTGCCCGGAGCGCTGCTGGGGACGCTCCTCTATCCGCTGGGCCTCGATGGCTGGGTCTGGTCCTATCTTGGTTTGGGGATCCAGCTCGTGATGTGGCTTGCATCATGGCTGGCCGAGCTGCCGGGCGCGACTGTTCACCTGCGCGAGTTCCACCCGGGCGCCATCGTGTTCCTGTGCCTTGGCGTTCTCGTCGCGATCCTGTGGCGAAGCATGGCCATGCGCATGCTGGCTCTACCACTTTTTGCTGTCGGCCTGGTCCTCGCGCCGATGGGGATGAAGCCCGACCTCATGATCTCGCCAGCTGGAGATCTCCTGGCTCTGCGGGACACGGAGGGCAGGCTCATGGTCATGGGACGTCGTCCCAATCCCTTCCTCGTCGAACAATGGCTGCGTGCTGATGCCGACGGTCGCAATGCCCGGGAGGTTGAACAGGCGCTCAGCAGCCCGGCAAAGTCTGGCCAGCGCAGCGCAGCAGAGGAAGGGCATCTGCGATGTGATCAGGAAGGCTGTGTCGCGATCCTGCCTCAAGGTCGCCTGCTTGCGCTAACGCTTGAGCGCACGGCTCTCGCCGAGGACTGTGCGCGCGCGGATTTGCTGATCACCCCCCTGGACGCGCCGGCCGGGTGTCGCGCCTCACGCGTCATTGACCGGTCAACCCTGGCCGAAACCGGAGCGATTTCCATGCAAATCAAGCCAGACTTGATTGCGATGCGTCGAGCCCGGGTCGAGAAAGAAGATCGCCCGTGGTCACCAGCCCCGCGTCGCAACGTGGCCCGCAATGAAAACGGGGCGCCGCTGCCTCGTGCAACGACGCCCCGGGAATTCACGGACGACGACAGCGCAGAAACTGCGCCACCATTCCAGTAACACTCAGTATTTGCGCATCAGACTGACGAGTTTGCCCTGGATCCGAACCCGGTCCGGCCCGAAAATCCGTGTCTCGTAGGCTGGATTGGCCGCTTCGAGCGCAATTGAGGCGCCGCGCTTGCGCAGCCGCTTCAGGGTGGCTTCCTCGTCATCTATGAGGGCGACAACGATATCGCCGGTCTCCGCCGTTTCCTGACGGCGGATGATCACCGTATCCGCATCCAGAATGCCGGCCTCGATCATGGAGTCGCCACGAACCTCGAGAGCGTAGTGATCGCCATTGCCCAGCATGTCTGCAGGCATGGAGATCGTATGGCTGCGGCTCTGGATGGCGGAGATGGGGGTGCCGGCCGCAATCCGGCCCATGACCGGGATCGCGACATTGTTGTTCGCGGTATCGTCGGGAGCTGTCGGCTGCCGCAGTCGGCCAAGATTGCCCTCGATGACGGAGGGCGAGAACCGCCCGCCACGAGGCGCTCCTGCAGGCGTCGACGATTCGGGTAGCCGCAGCACTTCCAGTGCGCGTGCCCGATTCGGCAGACGCCGGATGAAGCCCCGTTCCTCAAGCGCCATGATCAGGCGATGGATGCCGGACTTGGAGCGCAGATCGAGCGCATCCTTCATTTCATCAAAGGACGGCGGAACACCTGTTTCCTTCAGGCGCTCGTTGATGAAGCGCAGCAGTTCGCTCTGCTTCTTGGTCAGCATCAGATCCCCCTCAGGCAAGTCACCGTTCCGGACCCCGAGGCACGAATCGCCCGGACAATCACAAGGACACGGTGAACATAACGCCTAAACAAAGCATGAACATACTATATATGTTCTCGCTGCGTTCCGCAAGGAGGTAGAACGGAGCCCGCTTACGGGCACCGTCTTTCAGGCGCTGGTACGGACCGTATCGTGACCGGGATCGTTCGCGGGGGCGGCTGGCAGCACGAGGACCGCCGCGGACAGGCGTTCGAGTGCCCCCTGCATCTGGTCCATCTTCTCGTTGAGCTCTGCAATGGCCGTCTCTGACTTCATGTTCACCTCGTAATCGAGGGCTGCGGCCAGCCGATCCTTCGCCGCCTGCCGGTTCTGGCTCATCATGATAACCGGAGCCTGAAGGGCCGCGATCATCGACAGGACCAGGTTGAGCAGGATGAAGGGATAGGGATCGAAGGCGCTCTCGGCGAGGATGAAAAGGTTGATGCCCGCCCAGCAAAGCAGAAACACCAAACATCCGATGATGAAGCTCCAGGAGCCACCGATGGCAGCTACCTTGTCGGCGAGGCGCTGGCCCAGCGTCAGGCGTTCTTCGAATTCGAGATTGAGGTTACGGGTGTGATGGATGCGGCGCGCAACGCGGGCGATGACCCGGCGGTCGCGGTCGCTCAGAGGCCCAAGGCCCTGATGCAGCAGGTGCTGCGCGAGGTAGCGGACTTCAGTGTTCATGGCTCACCTTCCTGGACCGGCCGTCCGGGGCGGCAGGGTGAGCCGATCAAGCGATCAGGTCAGCCCTGGGCCGTTCCGGACGGCGCGGTCAATCGACTGTCGCTTGGCATGGGGTCGGAATCCTCAGCAGCGGCACGAGGCCGCGACAGCCGAGATTTGCCTCCATCTTGGGAACCAGTCAACGACAATGTGGATAAGCAGCCATCGCCATGGATGTCATGCGGCCTTCGTTGGCTACACGTAAGATCGATGAGACAGACTTAAGCTCAAACAGGCCATGCCGCAGCGCAACACTGAAGGCCTCTGGCGATGAATTCGGGAGTATGAGCATGCGCTATCTGGCTTACGTGGCGAGCCTCATAGGCACAGTGTTGAGCCTTTGGCTTCTCCCGACAGGAGGCAACTGGGCGCTCACGGGCCTTGCCGTCTTTGGTTTCATGGCCCTTCTGGGAACCTGGGACCTCATCCAGACCAAACACTCGCTTCGGCGCAATTACCCGGTGTTGGCCAACATTCGTTTTCTGCTCGAAGAGATCCGTCCGGAAATTCGCCAATACTTCCTTGAAAGCGATCTCGACGGAACGCCCTTCAACCGCTCGAAGAGGGCGCTTGTCTATCAGCGTGCCAAGCATCAGCTCGACAAGCGCCCCTTCGGGACGCAGCAGGATGTTTATGGCGAGAACTACGAATGGCTCACCCATTCCATCTCGCCAGCACAGGTCAGCGGACATGATTTCCGCACACAAGTCGGAGGACCAGACTGCAAGCAGCCTTATTCCATGTCGCTCTTCAACATTTCCGCGATGAGCTTCGGATCCCTGTCTGCCAACGCCATCCGGGCGCTCAACAAGGGTGCAAAAATGGGAGGCTTTGCCCATGACACGGGGGAGGGGGGCTTCTCGGTGCACCATCGCGAGTTTGGCGGCGATATCATCTGGGAAGTGGCAAGTGGCTATTTCGGATGCCGCAACGAAGATGGCAGCTTCAGTCCGGACCGCTTCGCAAAGAGCGCCATTGATCCCCAGATCAAGATGATTGAAGTGAAGATCTCCCAGGGCGCAAAGCCGGGGCATGGCGGCGTCCTGCCGGGCGCAAAGGTGACGGCGGAAATTGCCGCTGCGCGGGGTGTCCCGCTGGGTGTCGATTGCATTTCACCCGCACGCCATTCGGCTTTCACGACACCGCTTGAAATGATGCAGTTCATCAAGACGCTTCGCGATCTGTCAGGCGGCAAGCCGACCGGTTTCAAGCTCTGCATCGGCCATCCAGGCGAGTTCATGGCGATCTGCAAGGCCATGGTCGAAACCGGCATCACGCCCGACTTCATCGTGATCGATGGCAAGGAAGGCGGCACGGGCGCTGCGCCGCTCGAATTCACGGATCACCTTGGTACACCGCTGCGGGAGGGGCTTGTCTTTGCCCACAACTGCCTTGTCGGTGCTGGACTTCGGGATCGCATCAAGCTTGGTGCGAGCGGGCGCATCATCACGGCCTTCGACATGGTCCGCACGATGTCGCTTGGTGCCGACTGGTGCAATTCGGCGCGCGGATTCATGTTCGCACTCGGCTGCGTGCAATCCCTGTCATGTCACACGGATACTTGCCCGACAGGCGTCGCAACACAGAACCAGCTCCGCCAGCAAGGCCTTGTCGTCCCCGACAAGGCCGTCCGTGTCAGTTCGTTCCACGGAGCGACACTCGAGGCCCTTGGCGAGCTCATTGCTGCAGCAGGATATTCCCATCCCACGGATATCACCCGCGACCGCATCATGCGCCGCATGGGTGATGGCAAGGTCATGAGTTTTGCGCAGGTCTATCCCGAACTTGCTTCCGGGGAACTGCTCAACGGTGGCGGAGATTCATTCTACGCTGAGAATTGGGCGGCAGCCCGGGCAGACAGTTTCCACGGGCAAGCTCGAGTGGCCGCCTGATCAGTCGATCAGGCGCGCATGTTCGATCTTTGGGCAGAGGTTCATGATGACCGAAATGCCCTTGGCCTCGGCCCGGGCCGCTGCCAGCTTGTTGACGACGCCAATCTGCATCCAGATGCATTTAGGTAAGGTCGGAAGGGCAAGGGCTTCCGCCACAACGCTTGCCGCGTCAGCTGAATTTCGGAAGATATCCACCATGTCGATGGTTTCGGGAATATCAGCGAGGCTGCTGAAAACCCTGCAACCAAGGAGGTCCTGTCCCGAGAGTCCAGGATTGACCGGATGAACCTTGTATCCATGACCCAGCAGATATTGCATCACGCCGTAAGACGGTCGTAATGAATTGGCTGATGCACCAACGAGTGCGATGGTTTTTGTATCGCGCAAAACTTTCGTTAGAAGGTCATCACGATCAGTCGCACCCGACATGGCATCGCTCCAGAGCTCAAAGTCCCAGTCCATGGCTCGAAAACTGAGGCAAGGAAGAAGGGATAATTGTGGGATGATCCACCCTGTGGTTCAAGCCATCAATGACCGATGAGAGTGCCATGACGCAGATGACGAAAATGACCAAGGCGGAGGTGGAATCCTTTCTGGCAAAGGAGTTCCCCCAGATCGCCATTGGCGAGGAGTTCGTGCTGGAAGATGTAGGCCACCTCAGCGCTCGACTTCGTCTGGTGGCCAGTGAAAAGCATCTTCGTCCGGGCGGCACGGTCTCCGGTCCTTCGATGTTCGCGCTGGCCGATGTCTGCCTCTATATCGCGATCCTCGCCCAGATCGGTCCGGTGGCATTGGCGGTAACGACCAATCTCAACATCAATTTCCTGCGCAGGCCATCTCCTGGCGATCTCGTGGCTGATTGTCGGTTGCTGAAACTTGGCAATCGACTCGCAGTCGGCGAGGTCTTCCTTCACTCCGCTGGAGACGAGGAACCTGTCGCCCACGCCACCGGGACCTATTCAATCCCGCCAAGGCCAGGCTGATCTCGAAAGCTTGATTTGGAAGCCTGTCGGCACCGGCACAATCTGCGCGCCATAAACATGACGGGAGGAACACATGAGCAGGATGGTTTCAGCCTTGATGAGGGGCGCGGCTTTGCTCTCGCTGTCCGTGATTTCTGCCTCCGCACAAGGGCTGGTGTCCGAAAAGCGGCTATCGGCACCGCTGGTCAGCGAAGCACTGGCAGTCGCGGTCGCCACCTGCGCCCAGCAGGGCTACAAGGTCAGTGCTGTGATCCTGGATCTGGATGGCGTCCGCCAGGGCGTGCTGCGTGGGGATGGGGCCCCGATCCACACGCTGGATAGCTCCTTCATCAAGGCCTACACGGCTGTCACCTACAGGGAAGACACCATTGTCCTGGCCGCTCGCCTGAAAGACGCCCCAATGGCACCCTTGCAGTCGAAGCTGCCCAACGTTGCCTATGCGGCGGGTGGCGTGGCCATCAAGGTTGACGGCGAGACAATTGGATCCATTGGCGTGGGCGGAGCGCCCGGGGGCGAGAAAGATACGGCCTGCGCCAGGGCTGGCATCGAGAAGATCAGGGACCGGATGAAGTAAGCCCGAATCCAAGTGCTTCCGCTATGATCACAAGTGCTCAGGGCTCGATTCGGCGGGTCCTGCTACGAGGCGGGCATGGCGGAATTTCCTTATCGGAAGGCGCATTTCATCGGGATCGGCGGCGTGGGCATGAGTGCGACTGCGCTCATGTTGCGCGACACGGGCCTGCAGGTGACCGGATCTGACGAGGCAGTCTATCCGCCGATTTCCGAGGTGCTGACGGCCGAGAAGGTTGACTACCGTACGCCCTATTCTGCCAGCAATATTCCAGCTGATGTCGACCTCATCGTCATCGGCAAGAATGCCAAGCTGGTGCCGCAGACAAATGCGGAAGTCGCCGAAGCCTTTAGCCGCGGCTGCGCGATCCTGTCCTTTGCGGATGTGCTGGGGCTACTGGCCAAGTCGCGGCAGGCTGTCGTTGTCGCTGGCAGCTTCGGTAAGACGACGAGCGTTTCGCTGCTGTCCCATTGCCTGCTCAGCGCCGGTCTCGACCCTTCCTACATGATCGGCGCCGTGCCGCTATCGCCACCTACGGCTTCCCATATCGGGCAGGGCGACCTGATCCTGCTTGAGGGCGACGAATATCCATCTTCCAACACGGATGATCGGTCGAAATTTCTGCACTACAGCCCCGCCCACGTGCTGCTGACACCGCTGGCCCATGACCATGTGAACGTCTTCCCGACGATCGCGTCCTATCTGGATCCGTTCGGGAAGCTCCTCGACATGGTGCCTGATGAGGGCACGATCCTGGCCTCCACCAGCGGCGAACTGAGCGCCCGCTTTCTGGCTTCCCGCAAGCGCCAGCCCATGACCTTCGGCATCGACAGCGGCGACTGGCAGGCTTGCGATATTGGCTGGGGCGAGCGCACGAGCTTCACATTGCGCCACCACGGTCAGGACGTGGTGCGCGTGGAGACGGGGCAGCTGGGCCTCCACAACATCGAGAACATGGTCGGCGTCGGCGCCTTCGTCCTGACGCGTGAGCTTGTGACAGCGTCCCAGTTCGCCCAGGCCATGGGCAGCTTCCGTGGGATAAGGCGTCGGCTTGATCGCAAGTCCGAAAAGACGTCCCTGCCGATCTTCGAGGGCTTCGGCTCGTCCTACGACAAGGCCCGCAGCGCCATTGCCGCGATGAAGCAGCATTTTCCGGACCGGCGGCTCATCGTGGTCTTCGAGCCGCATACCTTTTCGTGGCGCAACCGGGCGACCCTGCACTGGTATGACGACGTCTTCGAGGGCTGCAACGAGGTGCTCGTCTATGAGCCAGCCTCACAGGGCGCTGGGACCCATGAGCAGGTCACTCAAGGCGAGATCATGGACCGGATTCGGGCAGGGGGCTTCAACGCCCATGCCGTCCAGACCTGCGATAAGGGCGTCAAAATGCTGCGCAGCATTTTGCAGCAAAATGACGCAATCCTGCTGCTGACATCCGGCAATTTGGGTGGCCTGATTGAGGCTATTCCATTGATGGCAGAGGAAGATTTCCCCGTCGTCGGCAGCCGGGCAGCCTGATCAGAGGCGGATGATCCGGCAGCGTTCACCGGCCTTCACCTCGGGCGCAAACGGATCGCGGATGACAAGCCCATGCGATGCAGCAAGAACCCGCAGCATGGACGAGTCCTGCCTCCCGAATGGAGTCGCCACAGGCAGCCCATCCGTCCCCTCGACGAGGGTAGAGCGGAGATAATCCTGACGGCTGTCATTGGCATTCAGGTCGCACCCAAGCGTTGCCGGAAGGCTGCGATCGCGCCCGGCCTCCGGGTCACCCGACAGGGCCCGGACCAGCGGGACCAGGAAGAGGACTGCACAAACGATGGCCGAGACCGGGTTTCCGGGCAGCCCAAGAATCCTCATCTGGCCCAAATGACCATGCATCAGTGGCTTTCCGGGCCGCATGGCGATCTTCCAGAACCCAAGTTCCATCCCCTCGCGGGTGAGGGCCGTCTGGACGAGATCATGGTCGCCGACCGAGGCGCCTCCCAACGTGACCAGAATATCGGCCTGAGCCTCACGGGCGGCGCGAATGCCCGCCTCGAGCGCGACGAAGGTATCTCCCGCTATGCCAAGGTCGATGACCTCCGCACCGGCGGCTTGGGCATAGGCGGCAACCGCAAAAGTATTCGAAGCGACGATCTGGTCGGGCCTTGGTTCCTGGCCCGGGGACACCAGCTCATCCCCTGTGGCGAGCAGGGCCACACGGGGACGACGGGTGACGGAGACCGAACCGTGGTTCATGGCGCCGATCAGGGCCAGCTCGCCGGGCCCCAGCAGGCGCCCCTTAGGCAGCAGCACGTCGCCTTCTGAGAAATCTAGGCCGGCGCGCCGGACATTCCTCCCCAAGGCCTCGGTCTGCACCACCGTGACCGTGGTGTCGGAATAGGTCGTGTTCTCCTGGATAACGACCGTATCGGCACCGCTGGGCACCGGCGCGCCTGTGAAGATGCGCACAGCCTCGCCCGCGCCAAGGCTGCCTGTGAAGCCATGGCCGGCGGCGCTGGTGCCGATGACTTTCAGCGTTGCTGGCACCCGCGCCACATCGGCGGCCCGCACAGCAAATCCATCCATGGCCGAAGCCGGGAAGGGGGGCTGGGTGCGGCGCGCGGCCAGATCGGCAGCGAGTGTGCGCCCGTTTGCATTTGCAAGCGTAACAGTCTCGGCCGGTAGCGGCTGAGGTGCACTCGCGAGCACGCGGACAAGTGCATCCGCAACTGGCAGCAGGGGGCTTGGCGCCATTCTCAGGCCTCACGTTTCCAGTTGCCCGACTTGCCGCCGGATTTCTCAACCATGCCAATGCCTTCGATGGTCATGAACCGGTCGACGGCCTTGACCATGTCGTAGATGGTCAGGCAGGCAACCGAGACCGCCGTCAGGGCTTCCATCTCAACGCCGGTCTGGCCAGCAACCTTGGCCATGGCTGTGATCCGCACGCCCGGCAGGTTCTCGTCCGGCACAAGGTCGATAGCCACCTTGGACAGCATAAGCGGATGGCAGAGCGGGATCAGCTCGTGGGTGCGCTTGGCCGCCATGATGCCGGCGATCCTGGCGGTGCCGAGTACGTCGCCCTTCTTGGCGTCACCAGCGATGATCAGTGCCAGCGTCTCGGGCTTCATGACGACCCGGCCCTCGGCCAGCGCCACCCGGGAAGTAACGTCCTTCCCGGACACATCGACCATGCTCGCTTCGCCGCTCGCGGACAGATGTGTGAGCTCGCTCATGGATCAGGCCTTCGGAATCGTGGCGCCGTGGAGCAGGTCGTGGGTCGCCTTGGTGACATCCGCCTGCCGCATCAGGCTCTCACCGACAAGGAAAGAAAATATGTTGCTGCGCGCCAGACGCAGCACGTCCTCGCGACCACCGATACCGCTTTCGGAGACGACGATCCGGTTGTTCGGCATGGTTTTCGAAAGGGCTTCGCTCACGGCCAGCTTCGTCTCAAAGGTATGCAGGTCGCGGTTGTTGATGCCGATGAGGCGTGTTTCAAGGCGCAGCGCGCGTTTGAGTTCAGCCTCGTTGTGAACCTCGACCAGCACGTCCAGCTTGAGATCGTGCGCGGCCTTGTTCAGCGCGCTGGCCTCCTGATCGGTGACGCCTGCCATGATGATCAGGATGCAGTCCGCCCCCCAGGCGCGGGCCTCGTAGACCTGATAGGGGTCGTACATGAAATCCTTACGCAGGATGGGCAGATGCGTCGCATCATGGGCCTGCGTCAGATATTCCGGCTTGCCTTGAAACGAGGGCTCGTCGGTAAGCACCGAGAGGCAGGCCGCGCCGCCCTTCTCATAGGCCTTGGCGAGCTTTGGTGGATCAAAATCCGGGCGGATCAGCCCCTTTGAGGGGCTCGCCTTCTTGATTTCGGCGATGAGCGCAAACTGCCCGGCACTCAGCTTGTTTTCGATGGCATGAACAAAACCGCGCGGCGGCTCACGAGTCTGGATCTGGCGTTCAAGCGCATGCATCGGCATGCGAACCTTCGCGTCAGCAATCTCCTTGCGCTTGTAGGTCTCGATCTTGTGAAGGATGTCAGCCATGGGTCAGCCCAGGTTCGAGACGTCGACAAGCTTGGCGAGGACCGCCTTTGCCTTTCCTGAATCAAGCGCTTCGCCAGCCAGCGCAGCTGCCTGCTTCAAGTTCTCAGCCTTGCCCGCAACCACGAGCGCAGCCGCAGTATTGAACACCGCGATGTCACGATAAGGCGAACGCACGCCATCAAGAACCGAAATCAGCGCCGCAGCATTGTGGGCCGGATCACCACCTTTGAGGTCTGAGGCCTTTGCGAAAGGAAGGTCCGCGTCTGCGGGCGTCACCTGGAAACTGCGGACCGTGCCGTTCTCGAGCGCGGTAACATAGGTCGGGCCGGTCGTCGTCAGTTCGTCGAGGCCGTCAGAGCCATGGACCAGCCAGACCCGCTGTGACCCAAGGTTCTTCAGCACGTTCGCCATGGGCTCCAGAAGGGCCTGCGAGAAGGTGCCGATGACCTGATAC